>CAYPJB010000114.1:0-11135 GCA_964410845.1 uncultured Bacteroidales bacterium
GCTTCTCTGAGCCAGCCGAGGAGAGAAAGTCTTGAAGCGCGCCCTATAGGGGGAGGGAGAGCGCGCCCTATAGGAGGAGGGAGCCACTTTGCCTGCTCACAGCGTTGGGCCGATGCTCCATGGAGCAAATTCTTCTTCTCCAACACCGCTAAGTTCGCTTTTTGTTTTCTTTCCGCTGGCAACAGACAAGATCTCCTCAAATATCTGCTGGCCTACTGCCTCCACAGGTGTGCCTTTCAAAATCACACCAGCATCGATATCCATGTCGTCTTGCATGTGATAGAACAAAGGCGTGTTTGTAGCAACCTTGATTGATGGAGCAGGCTTACATCCAAATACGGAACCTCGTCCGGTGGTGAAAACCAGAACGTTTGCCCCGCCAGCTACAATCCCTGTCATGCTGACGGGGTCGTATCCGGGTGTATCCATGAAAACCAGTCCTTTACATTTCACCTGCTCAGCATATTCGATGACATCCATGAGGGCAGTTCTGCCTCCCTTGGCAATAGCACCGAGTGACTTCTCATAAATAGTCGTCAGGCCACCTTCCTTGTTCCCGGGGGAAGGATTGTTGTTCATGGAAACACCGAATTGCCCGGTGTAGCGTTCCCACCACTTGATGCGGTCCACCAGTTTCTTTCCGACAAGCTCGTTAATTGCCCGCTGTGTCAGGAGATGCTCAGCACCATAGATTTCAGGTGTTTCAGCCAATACACTGGTGCCACCTTGCTGGATGAGCAGATCTGAGGCAACGCCAAGGGCCGGATTGGCAGTGATCCCGCTGTTGCCATCGGAACCGCCACAGTTAGTGCCGAGGATGAGTTTGTCGGCACTGAGTGTAGTTCGTCGCAGTTCGTTCAAGCGGGGCAGCATCTCTGCAATGGCTGCAACCCCTGAGTCCACTGTTCTCCCGATACCACCACATTCCTGGATACTTAACACCAATGGAGGGCGTTGGCTGCCGTCTAGTTGAATAAGATGTTCCTGTTCGATGAGGTGGATAGCCTGCCCTGTCTCGCAGCCGAGCCCCACCAGAATGTATGCAGCCACATTCGGATGCTTTGCAAATCCTGCGAGAGTTCGGTCGAGTTGGAGGTGATCTTCACCACCATACTGCATGGCACAGCCGGCCTTGTGGGTGATGGCAATCACGCCATCGACATGTGGATACTTTTTGAGAAGTTCCGTTTCGTGGAACCGCTGCGAAATATACTTGCTGACACTAGCTGAACAATTAACAGTGCTGATGATCGCCAGGTAATTGCGCGTACCATACCGGCCATCGCCACGGTCATATCCCTGAAAAGTTCGCTTCTGAATCGGCGCAGGTAGCGATGGCGGGCATGCCGAACAAAATGCATAATCACGGTCGAATAGCTCGGCAGCCAGATTGTGTGAATGCACGTGGCTGCCTTGAACAATATCCTTGCTGGCAAAGCCAATAACCTGTCCGTATTTGATGATTGCTTCGCCGTGATTGATATGACGAAGAGCCAGCTTGTGGCCTCTCTTGATTGTTTGCTCGATGAGTATCGTCTGATCGACAACTTTCAATTCAAGGCCTGGCATCAGGTTATCGACTGCCACGCCTACATTATCTTTGCTGGTAAGTACGATTACTGATCGGATGGAATCAGACATGGTTTGACCAAAAGTAAGTGTGCCTCAAACAACGTCTGCGAACACATGATGCTGCTAAGGAAAGAAATCGTTGTGATTCGCAATCCAGTCCTTCGCTCGCTTGGTAAGTTGCGAAAAGTCAGCTTCACCATTTTTGTAAACGATGCCAACAATTTCAATGTAGAACAGTCGTTCAGCGGGGAATTCCAACGTATAAAAGGAAAACATGATAGTAGACTGCTTGTCACCATTGAGGCCAGTACCTTTCAGTGCTTTGGCAAAGAAGTCCTTTTCCTGTTTATTGTTTACAGCATATGCCAGCACCCATTCGCGCAGCATTTTGGGATCGTACAGCTTGTTGTGCCGCGAAACATAGTAGCCGACAAAGTCAGAATTAAACTCGTAGGTTTTATCGTGGATTGCACGATTGATCTTCAGTATACCCAATTGCGCCACGCGACTGGCAAGATCAAATTGCCGCTTGACTACAGCATCAGAGAGCAGAAGTGCGTATTCACCCGGTTTGGCTTTCAGGGTTGCTTGCAACATTTCATTGAGCTGCTTTTCTTCCTGCATACTCAAACGATCAGGGTCTACCTGCAGAATGCATGCAAGAACAGAAATGAATGCCAATGCCATTGATTTATCCTTCGTTTTGCTGAACGTAGTCTTTAAAAGAATAACACCGACTTCGGTTGTACTCAAGTCGATGCTTGATGGCATTTGTCGCTGTCATGTTTAATCATGTTTCTGTGGTGGCCCGCTGAGCATTTCGATCAAGCCCTGGATAACAACATAGAAAACAGGCACAAAGAAGATGGCAAGAACAGTCGAGGTAATCATGCCTCCAAAGACGGCAGTTCCTAAAGCTTGACGACTGGCTGCAGCTGCGCCTTTGGCCCAGACGAGTGGAACAACACCAAGGATAAAGGCGAAGCTGGTCATCAGAATGGGCCGGAATCGCAGCCGTGATGCTTCCACCACCGCTTCGCGAATCGAACGGCCTTTCAGACGTAATTCCCGTGCGAATTCAACAATCAAGATGGCATTCTTGCTGGCAAGAGCAATGATGAGTACCACGCCAATCTGCGTGTAAATGTTATTGTCCGTACCACGAATGTTAACAGCGGCAATCACACCTAACAGGCCCAATGGTACAACAAGAATCACAGCGAAAGGCAACAACCAGCTTTCGTATTGGGCAGCCAGGACCAGGTAGACCATCAAAACCGCTAATGAAAAAACGATAATCGCTTCGCCACTGATCCGCTTCTCCTGCAGGGCAATACCGGTCCAACTGCTGCCCATGGATCGAGGCAATACCCGATCAGCAACGACTTCCATTGCCCGGAGTGCTTCACCAGAACTGACTCCGGGAGCAGCACTCCCAGTTATCGTTGCTGTTCGGTATAAGTTGTACCGTATCACTGATTGAGGTCCAACGCGATTCTCGGCAGTTATCAATGTGGATAATGGAACACGTCCACCATCACGATTACGGACTTCGAGACGACGCAATTTGGATGGGTCACCTCGGAATGCAGCATCAGCCTGGACGCGTACCTGGTAAGTACGATCAAACTTGTTGAAATCGTTCACATAGACTGATCCCAGATTTGCTTGGAGCGTGGCAAAGACATCACTGAGCAGCACACCCATGCGTTCAGCTTTGACACGGTCAATATTCAGATAGACCTGCGGTACACCAGCTCGGAAAGTGCTGGCAGCAGATCCGATTTCCGGTTGTTTCTTGGCTTCATCAATAATAGCCTGCGTCCGTTCCTGCAGAATATCAGCACCGACGCCTTCGCGATCCTCTACCTGCATCTGGAATCCACCGGAAACGCCAAGCCCTTGAATGGATGGTGGCACCAGGACCAAAACGAAGGGTTCTTGCATTTTGCCAATTTCGATCTGCAGCTTCTTCACTAGAGCTTCTTGTGATAATTCCGGCGTGGTACGCTTCGACCAATCTGACCAGGCTGCAAAGGCGGTAGCGCCGTTCGGTGCATTGGTACCATCAAGGAGTGAGAACCCTCCAAGTACGAACCAATGCTGTACACCTTCGGTACTGGCAAAGATCTTGTTCATGCGTTCCATCACGTCTTTAGTACGGTCTAATGAAGCAGCATCAGGCAACTGCACTGCAATGATGACGTAACCCTGATCTTCAGTGGGAAGGAATCCTGTGGGAGTTCGCTGATACCACCAGGCAGTCAGACCTGCCAGGCCGATGAAGATAATAATCATCAGCCAGGAAACCTTGACCAGCTGACTCACGATCCATGTGTAGAGCCATTCGATAGGTCGGTAGAAGGAATCGAAGATTTTTGTAAAGACATTCTTGCCTGCATGTGGTCTGAGATAAGAAGCACATTGGGCAGGTTTCAAGGTCAGAGCATTAATGGCGCTGATGAAAGCGGTGGCAGCAATGGTGAGTGCAAATTGACGATACAACTGGCCAGTAATTCCACCCATGAAAGCTGTCGGAATAAATACTGCCATCAGTACCAGAGTGATTGCTATAACTGGTCCAGTGACTTCATTCATAGCTTGTATGGTTGCTTCACGAGGCTTCATGCCCTGTTCGATGTGGTGAGCCGCATTTTCCACAATGACAATAGCATCATCGACCACGATCCCGATGGCGAGCACGAGACCGAACAGTGTAAGCATATTAACCGAGAAACCCAGCATGGGCATGAAGGCAAACGCGCCGATGATCGTTACGGGAACCGTGGTGGCAGGTACCAGCAAAGCTCGCCAGCTTTGGAGGAAGACAAGTATTACGATCAGGACCAGCACGCCTGCTTCGAATAGTGTCCAGTAAACTTCGTGAATGGCAGAATCAACGAACTTGGTAGTGTCGAATGGAATGGCATACTCCATCCCGTCTGGCAATGAGGGCTTGATCCGTTCCATGGCAGCACGTACTGCAGCAGCAACATTGATCGCGTTTGAACCAGGCAACTGATAGATAAGTACATTTGCTGAAGCGGTGCCACTGCGTGAGGCAAACGAATCATAATTCTGTGCGCCGAGTTCCACGCGGGCGACATCGCGCAGATAGACAATCTGTTTGGCTGTTCCAGTCTTCAGGACAATGCCTTCGAACTGTTCCGGATCAGACAAGCGGCCAAGCGTAGTAACAGTCATCTGAAATCGCTGGCCATCGGGGCTGGGCGGTTGGCCTACCTGTCCTGCTGCGACTTGCACGTTCTGACGTGCCAGGGCTGCTGTCACATCCTGTGTGGTAAGTTGACGCGCTGCAAGTTTATCAGGATCGAGCCAGATGCGCATGGCATAGGACCCTACCCCGCGCACCATCACATCGCCAACTCCTTCGACTCGACTCAGTTCATCACGCAAACGTAACGTGGCATAATTGGAAAGGAACAATGCATCGTACTTTTGACTGGGTGATGTCAGCGATACAGCGAGCACAATGTTAGAGGACTGTTTCTTGACGGAGAGTCCCTGCCGGCGAACTTCTTCTGGAAGACTGGGTTCAGCAATAGCAATGCGGTTCTGCACCAGAACTTGAGAATCATCGAGGTTTGTTCCAATTTCAAATGTGATTGTCAGGGCATATGAACCATCAGCCGAACTGGTTGAGGACATGTACATCATGTTCTCGATGCCGTTCACCTGCTGTTCGATGGGAGCGGCTACGGTATCAGCAACGACCTTGGCATTCGCACCGGGATATACTGCGCTCACTACCACGGTTGGTGGCGTAATGGCAGGATATCGCTCTACTGGAAGACGATAAATGGCTACCACACCAAACAGAATCGTGATTAATGCAATGACATTGGCGAAAACCGGACGATCAATGAAAAATCTGGAAAGCATGGTCAGATCCTGAAAGGCTGGTAATTAGACAAACTACTTCTTGTTGCTCGGCGGTACTGGTGGAAGCAAGTTGAACAACTCAGGACTGACTGGCGAGCCAGGACGTGCCTTGGTCAGCCCATTAATCACAACTTGATCGCCTGGCTGAAGGCCGTTTGTAATGGCAATCACTGAAGGAACGAGAACAGGCTTTACTTCCTCCTCTTTCTTTGCATCAGCAGTTGGTTTCAACACCCAACCTGGTTGCTTCGGATCTGCAACTGCAGGAGCTTTCCAGACAGCGGGTCCGACTGTCACAGATCGTTTCATTACCACTTTTTTCTCATCAAGAACGTAAACATAACGACCTTCTTGACCAGTCATCAGCGCATCTTCTGGGATGCATAACAGGTTGGCAAGAGGGCCAGAAGGCACGCGGATTTTGGCGAACAATCCAGGATACAGTATTCGAACATTACCCGGCTGTAATCGGGGATTGGGAATACGACCACGAATCCGGACAGTACCCGTACCAACATCAACACGGTTTTCGCGAAAATCGATAACACCTTCATGGGGATATCCAGTTTCAGTCGCTACCCCGATTTCCACGGGAAGCGAACCTCCAAGCAGATCCCCCTGTTGGCCGGCTCGCATCGATCGCTGGTACTCGACGAGATCACGTTCGGGAATATCGAAGTAAACAAATATCGGATCCATACTCACGATGCTGGTCAGCGTTGTGTTATCGTTCTGTCCAACAAGATTACCGCGTGTGATCAAGGTTCGACTGATCTGGCCTTGTATGGGGGCGCGAATTTCGGTGTAGGACAATTGCAACTGAGCAGCATCCACAGCTGCTTCCGTTTGTAACAAGACTGCCTCGGCGGTCTCGCGAGTAGCGATCCGCTGTTCATAATCTTCGTCGCTGACAGCGCCACTGCTCTTCAATTTTTTCACTCGATCTTCTTCATTTTTGGCACGCTTCAATTCGGTAAGTGCTTTACGTCGATCGGCATCGGCTCGCTTGGTTGCTGCAATGTATTCCCGTGGATCTATTTTGAAGAGCAAGTCTCCCTGTTTGACTTCATCACCTTCCTTGAAAAGGATTTCATTCAGGAATCCTTTCACACGAGCTGTCACTTGCACATATTCCACGGCTTCAAGATTGCCGTTGTACTCGTAGTACATTTGCACCGGAAAACTGACAGGTTGGCTCACTGTAACAACTGGAGGTGAAGGCGGAGGTGGAGCTGCCCGTTGTTGCTGACAGCCTTGAAACGATAACAGGATAAGGATGAATACTGGTATCGGAAATGAAAATGATGTAACTCTCAACCGGGATCCTCCCAGACGGACGACGACGAAGCATACTCTTCATTTACAAAGCGTCTGCAACAGAGTCATCTTATGTGCAATTATTTAATCTTTGGAAAAGCAACCGATCATTACGCAATGACATCATGAATGACATGGCCATGCACATCAGTCAGGCGGCGTTCAATCCCGTTGTGATAATAGGAAAGACGCTGATGATCTAATCCAAGGAGGTGAAGGATAGTTGCATAGAAATCATGAACCGTAGTGACTTTATCAACAGCTTTATGGCCGAACTCATCCGTTGATCCGTAACTGAACCCCTTTTTCACACCAGCACCAGCAAACCAGGCAGTAAACCCATGTGGATTGTGATCACGTCCTTCAGCACCTTTCTGGAAGGTTGGCATTCGACCGAACTCGGTGGACCAGATAATCAGAGTATCTTTCAGCATGCCTCGAGATTTCATATCTTTCAGCAGTGCTGCTGCGGGTTGATCGAGAATAGGGCCATGGCGATCATAATCTTTCTTGAGTTGCTTATGGCCATCCCAGTTGCCTACCCCCTCCCCCATCGCATAAGCGCCGTTGAAAAGCTGAACGTAGCGTACACCTCGTTCCAGCAGCCGACGGGCGAGCAGGCAATTACGACCAAACCCTGCCAACAGCTTGTTTGGTGAATCAAGACCATACAGTTGTTGAGTTGCATTGGATTCACTGCTGAGATCAGTCACTTCGGGTGCTGCTAACTGTAATCGGGCTGCCAGTTCATACGAGGCAATACGTGCCCTGAGCGATGTATCGTTTTGTCTTTTTTGCAGGTGTGTCTCATTCAGTATTTTCAGTAACTGTCTGGATGAATCATCCTTTTCTTTGCTCAACGAACGTGCAGGGTTCAAATGAGGAATGGGAGTGGAGGCGTTGAAGGGAGTACCTTGAAAGACTCCGGGGAGAAAGCCGTTACTCCAGTTGGCTGGACCAATTTGAGGGATTCCTCGTGGGTCGGGGATGGCAACAAACGATGGCAGATTCTGATTCTCTGAACCGAGAGCATAAGTAATCCAGGAGCCTGCACTGGGAAACCCTTCCAAAGTGAAGCCTGTGTTAGCAAAGCTTTCTCCCGGGCCGTGGGTATTGGTCTTGCTGGTAAGGGAATGGATGAAGCACATATCATCTACCAGTTCGCCAAGCTGTGGCAACAAACTGGATGTGTACTTTCCGCATTCTCCTCGCTGCTTGAAGCTGTAGGGACTCTTCTGCAAAGCCCCGTTTTCGCCCTGAAATGTTACCAGTTTCTCATTCGATGGGAGTGGCTGACCATGGCGTTTGATCAATTCTGGCTTGTAGTCCCAGGTATCCAGATGGCTGCACGCACCAGAACAGAAAATGTGCAACACTTGCTTGGCTTTAGGTTCAAAATGAGGAGAACGCGGCGCATGTGGATGCTGCGGATCGATGGCAGGACGAATCGGTAAAGTTTGATCTGCACGCAGTTGATCTCGCAATAAATCCACCAGGGCAATACTGGCCAGACCGGTTCCCATGGTGCCAAAGAATCGTCGACGATTTAGCAGTGAGTGACCATCTATACTGTGCATGATTGCATTCCTAATCAATGAACACTAATTCGTTCGTGTTGAGAATCGCACGACAGAAGGTATCCAGCCCATGATGCTGAACCGTTTTCACACAAGAAATGAGTTCCTTCTGATCAGGAAGTCGTCCGAATGCCAGTAAGAAACAACGCTTGACCTGTTGTTCAGGTTCGCTGCCTGCTTCTTTGATCAAACGTTGGCTCAGGATATTACCTTGATCAAGCATGAAGGAACTGTTCAGCAGATTCAGTGCCTGCATGGCTGTCGTCGACGTATTGCGGCGAGGAATGGTCATGGTTCCATCGGGGCAATCAAATGCTCCGAAAGTCAGATCCTGCTGGGTGCGAGGCTTGAACTGATAAATCATTCGCTTGTAAGCTTCAGCTGGTAATGGATCACGTGGCTCGAAGACGAGAACGTAGTTGGAATACTTCCACAGATCATACCCTGGGCCACCCATCGTCAAATCTAGATTGCCACAGATGGACAGGATCGAATCTCGAACCACCTCCGCTTCCATTCGTCTTCGTGAAAACTTCCAGAGCAATCGGTTGTCGGCATCCTTGCGAGATGCGATACTCTGATGCTCGACTGATGATATGGATGTCTGACGATATGCAGCTGATAGCACTATCATGCGATGCAACGGCTTGAGCTTGCCGTCGTGATGATGAAACTCAGCTGCAAGCCAATCCAGGAGTTCCGGGTGAGACGGCCTGCCACCGTTGAATCCGAAATCACTGGGCGTGTTCACAATGCCTGTACCAAAGTGGTAATGCCAGAGGCGATTCACCATCACTCGGGCCGGGAGTGGATTGTCCGGATGAGTGATCCAGTTTGCCAGCGACAGGCGACGCTCCTGATCGCTAGATGCAGAAGAAGCTGCAATAGGTACATTGATCGATGCAATTGCGGAAGGTGGAACTTCTTCCATCTTTTGCATGGGATCGCCCCGTTTCAAAAGATGTATTTTCTCAGGTACTTTGAACTTTCCGCAGTATACAGTGGTCGCACTTCGGATTCTGTCCAACTCCTGCTGCTTTGCCTGGATGGTTTCCTTCACACGATCAAGTTTCTGCTTGTCACTTTTTAAATTGTCTGGGATTGGGCGATGTAGTCTGTCAGCTTCTGTGCAAAGAAGCGTCCAGGTCTTCCCATCCAGAGAGGACTCGATCTTGAATTGGCTCGGCAAGCGATCCGAATATCGTCTTTCGCGATCACGACCCCATACGATCCGATCGATCGAATAAACCTGTGGGAACTCAATCTGAATCCAGCCTTTTCCCTTTTCATTGGAAATCCAGCTACGGCTGTTTCCCACTTTGCCGTCATTGATGTGTGTGATGCGGTGAATCTCAGAATGGGGATACTCTGATGATGCTGTTGCTCGGCTAAGTAGTGAAGCCAGCGCAACATTCCTGCCATCTGCATAGATTTCCAGTTCATCGATGCAGGGTTCATCTCCCCGCTCGGTGGAAAGGACCGTGAAACGAACAAACCTGGCTGATGACTGCTTGAATACTTCCGTGTTTACTGCTGCAGCAGCTTTGCCTGTCACACTTGTCTTCAGTTGCAGCTCAGTGGATTGCTGTTGGAGTAAAGCCAGCTCTTGTTCATGGCGTTGTACTTGTCTGGTCTTGTTGGGATCCTGAATGGTACGGGTACCGTGCTCAACAGCTGCAAACACCGCTTGCAGACCATAATAATCACGCTGGGAGATTGGATCAAACTTGTGATCGTGGCAACGAGCACAATTCACCGTTAAGCCCAGGAACGCTGCTCCTGTAGTAGAAACCATGTCATATAGATCGTCCTGACGTTGTTGTGCCATGCCTTCAGGCGACTGATTTCCCACGATGTCGTGCGTTCCTGCTACCAGGAAGCCTGTTGCCACTTCATTCTGAACATCGCCTTTGGCAACGACATCGCCAGCCAACTGCTCCTGAACGAAACGCTTGAATGGTTTGTCTTGGTTCAACGCCCTGATTACCCAGTCACGGTATGGCCAAGCGTTGCGTCGCAATTCATTGGTTTCATAGCCATGACTTTCGGCAAAACGCACCACATCCAACCAGTGCCGGGCCCAACGTTCACCGTAGTGTGGAGATGCCAGATAGCGATCCACGACTTTCTCGTACGCATCAGCTGACTGATCAGCCAGGAACGATTCAATCTCCTCTGGCGTGGGTGGCAGGCCAATCAGATCAAACTTGACTCTTCTCAAGTAAGTGCGACGGTCTGCTTCAGGCGAGGGTATAAGCCCCTGCTCTTCCAGCTTCTTCAAGATAAACGCATCGATTGGCGTCCGTACCCAGCTCGTTTGCCTGGGTACAGGCGGAATGGGCTTCCGAATCGGTTGAAGTGACCACCAGTCCTTCCCCGCCCGTTGTGCTGCCAATTCTGTATTCTGTACTTCCAGATTAGAACCATCCCATTTGGCTCCTGCCTCAATCCACCGTTGCAAAGTAGTTCGTTCAGTTTCTGTCAATTTGTCTTTCGGGGGCATCTTGCGCTGGTCAATCATCTCCCAGAGTAACCCTTTATCGACTTTGCTGGGCAAAATGTTACCTGACGAACCACCTTCCTTCAGTCCCTTCGAAGAAGAAAGATCCAGATCACCTTTGGGAGAAGTCCCGCTATGGCATCTGATGCACTTCGCCTTAAGGAGAGGGGCAACCGTTTCACGAAAGAATCGATCATCAGCAAAGCTGCCCACTGGAGAGGAAATCAGCAAGAACAGCACTAAGTATCGCATCGACACCAACCAAG
>CAYPJB010000115.1:0-11086 GCA_964410845.1 uncultured Bacteroidales bacterium
CACAGTAGCAAGGGTATCGCGTCCTTCCTGTGCGCTGATGGTGGCAAGGTCTTTTCCCTGCCAGGCTGGCTTGGGGGCGTACCGAGCGATTCGAATATCGCTGCCGTTACTGCATTCCTTGATTCGGTCTTTGACAGCATCACACATCGCCTGACCGATTTTGGGATCACTGAACCGGGCGACCAGTTCCTGTTGTGTTCCTTCGCGGAACCGGGCTGGTATCACGGTGGCTTGCAGAGTTGTGCTTGATGCGGAATACGGATAGTGATCCGCTGTCACCGGTTGACCTTGCTGACGTGCCTGCTTGAGGCGTGATAACAAAGCACCAGCATTCCCCCAGTGAGCACGCCCGGAAGACTTCAAATGCGAGATGTGCACTGGTAGCTTGCTGCGCTGGCCGATGGTGAGTGCTTCTTCAATCGATGTCATCAGCCCTTCGCCTTCATCACGAATATGGCTGGCGTAGATACCTCGATATTGACTGGCAATATTCGACAGACTGGTTAGTTCATCCAGCGCTGCGAAAGAACCCGGTGTGTAGTAGAGGCCGGTGGAAAGGCCCCAGGCACCGTTCTTCATCCCCTGCTCCATCAGTTCTTCCATCTTCTGCAGTTCCTGCGGAGTGGGGGGACGATTGACGTTGCCCATCACCTGCTTCCGAATGGCGTTATGCGGCATGAGATGGCAGACGTTGGTGCCTGGCTTGTTCCTGTCGATCTTGCTGTAATAGCTTTTCACATCGACAGGGCCGAAGCCGCAATTGCCCGTGACAATAGTGGTGACGCCTTGAGTGAGGTAGTTGAGATTGCTGCGGGTTTTGGGGAGGACGATCTCGTCGTCACTGTGGTTGTGCAGATCAATGAAGCCTGGAGCGAGGATAAGGCCGGTGCAGTCGATAACTTCGGTGTTGGGTCCAGCTTGCACCCCTGCCCCGATGGCCAGAATGCGCTCACCCTTGATGGCAACGTCCCGATTTACACCGGGGTTGCTGGTGCCATCAAAGACACTGGCACCTCGCAGAATGATGTCAGGCGCTTCTTGGGGCTGCCAAGGTGCGATCACGCAGCACGCCACTATCAGGAACAGGTACATGGGAATGCACTTCAAGTGAATCAGCGAAGTCACCATCGTACCAGCCCGTTCCGCGAATTACCACCATTCAAGCTCACGATAACGTTGTGAGCTTCGTCAGTTGTTAAGATATGCCAATGGTAAGACGTACTTAAGCAACGCTGACTATGCCACTCATCACTCTCACCACCGATTTTGGAACACGTTCACCCTACGTGGCTGCGATGAAAGGGGTGATCAGCAATATCGCTTCCGATGCGACCATCCTCGACTTGTCCCATGAGATTCCGCCACAGGATGTGATGCAGGCCGCGTATTTCGTTCGCGATGCCATTCCCTGGTTTCCAGAAGAGTCGATCCATGTGATCGTGGTTGATCCCGGTGTCGGTACGAGCCGGTTGCCCTTGTTGATCAACTGCAACGGACTGAAACTGCTCTGCCCAGACAACGGGGTGTGGACGCTCCTTGAAAGTACAGAGCCTTCTGAGGTGTATGTGTTGAAGAATCCGGCATACTGGCTTGAACCGGTCAGTAATACGTTTCATGGTCGTGATATCTTTGCTCCCTGTGCTGCGGCACTGGCGAATGGAATAACGGCTGCTGATCTTGGTCAGAAAGTGGATACCTGGCAACGTCTTCACCTGCCGACATGCATCCCCACCAGGGATGGCATCCTTGGTGAAGTGGTTTCCATTGATCATTTCGGCAACCTGATCACCAACATCCCGCGGGATGCTGTCCTAGACAGGGAAACGCGAATAAGCATCAAAGATAAGACGCTTAGTCGATTACATCGGACGTATGGCGATGCCCCAGCTGGTGAACTCATCGCTCTCATTTCCAGTTCGCAGTTTCTGGAATTAGCCGTGGTGCATGGCCATGCAACTTCTTACCTGCAAGCGATACTCGGGACTCCGGTGCATGTGCAGTTCCTCAGCTAATCTTCATCAATCGCACTATAATTTCTTTACAGTCTCAGCGAATAGTTCAGTGCCTTCGATCATTTCCACACGCGCAGGTATTTATGACAGCGCCTATTGCCGTTTCCATCGAGCAGGTTACCAAGCGTTTCGGTGCCCACGTCGCAGTCGACAATCTTACCCTTCAGGTACCTGAAGGCACCATCTATGGCTTCATCGGGCCCAATGGTTCCGGGAAGACGACGACGATGCGGATGATCATGCGGATTATCGCCCCTGATGAAGGCCATCTGCATGTGCTGGGGGAAGAGAACCTGCAGGCAGCCCATGATAATGTCAGTTATCTGCCTGAAGAACGTGGCCTGTACCGGCAGATGAAAGTGAACGACCTGCTTCGCTTCTTTGCTGCGATGAAGAACAAGCCTGCTGATGCAGCCAGGATTCAACACTGGCTCGATCGGATGGGCCTTTCCGAGTGGGGCAACAAGAAGGTCCAGACACTGTCGAAGGGCATGGCTCACAAAGTCCAGTTCATTGGCACCATCATCAGTGAACCACAATTAGTGTTGCTTGATGAACCATTCAGTGGACTCGATCCCGTCAATGCGGTGGTGCTGCGAGACGCAGTGCTGGAGTTGCGAAAGAAGGGTACGACAGTCATCTTCTCCACTCACGATATGAGCGTAGCGGAGAAGATGTGCGATGCCATCTTCATGATCTACAAGGGCAAGAAGGTGCTCGATGGCACGCTCAATTCCATCCAGAACCAGTACGGCGCGGACACCATTCGAGTCAAAGGGCAACATTTGAACCTGCATCATCTGCCTGGTGTCACCCATGTCGATAATTATGGCAACTACCAGGAACTGCGACTGGGGCCAGATGCTGACTCAAACCGTATTCTGCAGCAGATTGCAGGCAGTGGTCAGGTTCAGCACTTTGAGATTACCAGGCCCTCGCTGCAGGACATCTTCATGCGGATTGTCGGCAAGGATATTCTCGAAACCGAACAAGTCGGCGCCTAGTCTTCTACCTTTCAACTACTTTTCGGGTATTCACCCATGCAGAAAGTTCTGACCGTCGCCTTACGCGAATTCAAAGCAGCCGTCATGACGAAGGCATTCCTGATCAGCCTGGTCTTGATGCCCATACTCATGGGGGGAAGCTTTTTGATTCAATACCTCTTTCGCGATATCAAATCGCTGAAGGATAAGACCTTTGTGATCATTGATCGCACGCCTGGGAATGTGCTTTACCAGGCTTTGGAGCAAGCGATCAGCTACCGAAATAGAGAATTGATATTTGATAAAGAGAATAAGGAGAAACAAAAGCAACCGAAGTTCATCCTGGTCAAAGCAACTCCTTCTGAACCTACACCTGAAGCCAAGCTCAAACAGCGAATGGAACTGGCTGAACAGGTAAGAAATAAGGATATCTATGGATTTCTTGATATTGGTGAGAACGTGTTGAAAACCCCCAATCTGGACGGGGATTACGAACTGGCGCATGCGATGACAGAAGCTGCCAATATCAGCGATCTTGGCAAGGAAGTAGACAAGGAAAAAGCCAAACAACTCACCGATGATCTGGTTACACGATATTATTCGAACACACCCACCTACAACGATTTTATGGTGATCAGTAGGGAAATCTGTAATCGCATCATACCCACCATTCGAGCAGGCAAAGATAAAATTGACCCGAAGACCTTAATGAGTGTCATGAAGAGTGTCCCGGTCACCAGCAAAACTCTACCTCGCATCAACAAGCTGACTGGAGAAATCGAAGATGGCCGTGATGTCAACATCATGATCTCTTTTTTCGTGCCGTTCGGTATTGTGATGATCATGTTCATGGTCATTATGGTGGGTGCCACTCCCATGATGCAGGGTGTGGTGGAAGAAAAGATGCAGCGAATATCAGAAGTACTGCTCTCTTCAGCCAAGCCTTTCGAGATCATGCTCGGCAAGTTGCTGGGAGGCGTGGGGGTATCGATTATGCTGGGCAGTGTCTACATCTTTGGTGCATACCTGGCAGCATGGCAGTATGGCTTCCTGGAGTATATCACGCCGACAGTGATCGTCTGGTTCCTGATCTACCTGGCACTGGCCGTTCTCATGTTCGGTTCGCTCTTTATTGCGGTAGGGGCAGCCTGCACTGACCTGAAAGAAACACAATCGTTATTGACGCCTGTGATGCTCCTGACAACGTTTCCTCTCTTCTTTCTCACCAATTTGATCACTGAACCAGATGGTGTGTTAGCCACTGCTTTGTCGTTCTTCCCCTTTGCCACGCCAACCATCATGACCACCCGCTTGGCCATACCTCCTGGCACGCCCTGGTGGCATCCCTATCTAGGAGTACTCGGGGTATTAGCTACCACCCTGCTCTGCGTCTGGATCGCCAGCCGTATCTTCCGCGTGGGCTTGCTCATGCAAGGTAAAGGCGCCAGCTTCAGTGAACTGGTGAAGTGGGTGTTAAAAGGCTAAATGAGATGGCACCTGGAAATGGTTGCCCATATCCAGGTGCTCGTTAGGAAGGGAAGAAAGACAGCCTGGGACTCGCTTCCAGGCTGCTTCTGTTTAGAGCGAGTTTAGTGCCAGTCGCCATTAATTGTTTGAATTCAGTGGATAGTGTGAAGAACTACCGCAATTGATGCGCCTTGACATGCGGTGCGTTCAACTCTGCTGTAGCGGCTTGTGCAATTGTGGTACAGGATAGTGGTCATCTCGCTCCGCCGAGATGACTGCGATGGTGAGATTCCATCCAACTACAGTTGCTTGAGAATCGCTTCCACCACCGCCTCAGTCGTTGAAGTGCCACCCAAATCGGGCGTCCGGATGTTGGTGGTGGTCAGCACCTTCACAATCGCATTCTGCAAGCGATCAGCAGCCTCCCCCTGCCCTTGATCACGCAAGAGGTGCATCGCTGTGAAGATAAGTGGGAGTGGGTTGCTTTGGCCGCGTGGAATGCTGGGGTCGTCGCCGCCATGGACGCATTCGTAGACTTTCACACCGTCGCCGTAGTTGATGCCTTCTGCCAGAGTAATGCCGCCGATCAGGCCTGCTCCCAGGTCGCTGAGCATGTCGCCATAGAGGTTGCCGGTAGCGACGACATCGAACTGCTGTGGTTTGCTCACGAGTTGCATGCAGGCGTTGTCGACGATCATTTCCTTAGGCTGGATCTCGGGGAACTGGCCCGCGACCTTGCGGAAACATTCGAGAACCAGGCCATCGGCCAGCTTCAGGATGTTTGCCTTGTGGATGCAATGCACAAGTTTGCGACCCTGTTGGCGAGCGAGTTCGAAGGTGAATTGGAAGAACCGCAGGCATGCTGCTTCGGTGACGACCTTGATGCTCTGTACCACGCCTGGCACGATCTCATGCTCGATGGCTGCATAAAGGTCTTCAGTGATTTCGCGAACGAGCAGGATATTGATGTTGTTGAAACGTGCAGGTAGACCATCGACATTGCGGAGGGGGCGGACTGAAGCGAAGCAACCCAAACGACGGCGAAGCAGCACGTTGTAGTTGGTATTGGGATCATCGCTCGGATGAACGATCTTGGTCTTGAGGGCCACGCCCGATTTCTTCACTGCATCCAGGAGATTGTCAGAGAGTGCGGGGTAGCCCTTCTCCACGGCAGCCTGGCCTGCATAGTGCATTTGCCAGTCGCAAGGCACATTGACTGCACCGAGCAAGCGACGCAGCGCCATTTCCTGATCAACGCCGACCCCGCCGCCCTGAATGAAAACAATGGGAGAGTTCATAGTTAGCCTGCGAGGTTTTTGATGATTGTGTCTGTTAGGGTTCGAGTGTTGCCTGTACCTCCGAGGTCACGAGTCAGGCCAATACCGTTTTGCAATGTGAGGCAAACGGAGTTCTCGATCTGCTTTGCTTCCTGACGATGTCCAACGTGTTCCAGCATCATGGCTGCAGACCGTAACAGAGCGATGGGGTTGGCCAGTCCCTTTCCGGCAATGTCCGGTGCGGAACCGTGTACCGCTTCAAAGACAGCATAGCGGGCGCCGATGTTGGCGCCAGGCACCACTCCCAGCCCGCCGACGAGGCCTGCACAGAGATCACTCACCACGTCGCCGAACAGGTTTTCCATCACCAGAACATCGAAACGCTCGGGGTGCAGTGCCAGTTCCATGCACAGGTTATCGATGCGGCGTTCTTCGTATTCGATGAACGGATATTCATCCGCCACCTTGCGGGCGGATTGCAGGAACAGCCCATCACTTATCTTAAGGACTTCCGCCTTGTGGCAGACCGTCACCTTGCGACGGCCTTCGTAGCGGGCATAATCGAATGCATAACGAACAATACGTTCTGAGGCTTCCTTCGTAATGATACGCAGGCTCTCCACCACGCCGGGAACGACGATGTGTTCCATGCCGGCGTAGAGCCCTTCAGTGTTCTCTCGCACCACGATGAGATCAACGTTGCTGAACGGTGTCTTCACACCCGGCAGGTTTTTCACTGGCCGTACACTGGCGTAAAGATCCAGCCCCTGGCGGAGCCGCACATTCACCGAGCGATAGCCCTTGCCTACGGGCGTGGTCACAGGGCCTTTAAGAGCCACTCGGTACTTTCGAATGATGTCAAGTGTCTGTTCCGGCAGCGGGTCGCCGAACTTGCTGGCAGCCTCGGGGCCTGCCTCGGCATAGACCCAGTCGATCTTGATGCCGGTGGCGGCGATGATGTCGAGCGTTGCTGCCGTCACCTCGGGGCCGATGCCATCGCCAGGAATTACCACGAGCTGCATAGGCGTGTTACCTTACGGAGAGTTCCTCTTCATGTAAGCAATCGGAAGCCTGCATGGCTAGGGGCTTCAACTACTCTTGCTCAATTTCATCAAGATGGGTATGGGCAATGCTGCGACTTTATACTCTGAGGCATTATGCGCATACTGGCGTTATTCTGGGCTCTTTGCCTGTTGAATGGTTGGATGCTGGGCTCTGTTCGTGCGCAGGAATTGCAACAAACGATGGGGGCACAGGAACCACCTGCTGCTTCCATGTTGGCTGATACCCAGCGACTGGAGTTTCAATCTGAGCGTGCTGTTCCAGCTCCAGCCCGAGAACTGGGTATGGGTATGATGGGTGGCGGAGGTGGCGACGGTGGACCTGGATACTTCCTACTGTTTCAACCTCAGGCCAGCGTGAGTGGACAATCGACGGAACTCGGTTTTCTCCGACAGCAACTTCGCATCGGTGCTCCGCTGTATAAGGACGAACAGAATATGCTGCTCCTCAATGGCAGCGTGCAGAATCATCTGTTTCAGGGCTCTGCAGTCTTCCCCCAGTCTGGCGAGGCGTTTCCGGAACAACTCTGGAATATTCGACTGGGGCCGACGTACATTCGCAAGCTCAACGATGGCTGGGTGTTCGGGCTGATCTCCACCGTCAACATCGCCAGCGACGCACCGTTTGAACATGGTCGGGATGTCAACGCCAACTTCATCTCTTTCCTGAAGGTGCCTGCCCGGGAGAACGATGCCTGGCTCTTTTCGATCTTTTATTCACCACTCAGCGAAATCGCTTTTCCTATTCCGGGCATAGCCTACCAGTGGAGACCCAATGATGAATGGAACATCAATCTGGGTATACCATTCAGCTTGAGTTATCGGCCCGGCTGCTGGAGTTTTGATTTCAACTGGATGCCCGTCCGCAATTTCCGTGCACAAGCAGCGTACCAGATCACCGATGCCTTGCAGATCTACTCCCGTTACCAGTGGGCAAACGATAGCTGGTTCCTCGAAAGTCGCACCGAAGATCGCGACAGACTCTTTTATTACGAAATGACGCTGACAGCGGGATTGCGCTATCAGTTAGCTGACCGATTGTTTGCTGAGTTAGGTGCAGGCTATGCGTTCGATCGCTTCTTTTTTCAGGGCCGCAGGTTCGATGACCGTGACAACGAGCGGATAGATCTGGCTTCCGGATTACTCATTCAGGCGGGGTTGAGCATGCGGTTCTGATCGTTCGTTTGCTAGCCACCGGCGAGTCGCCGGTGGTGGATGTGCAATCGCTATTCATACATCTTCGGGTAGGTGTCTATATCTCGCGTGAACCACCACCGCTTATTAACCGGTTGCAAATAGTAACTTATTTACCAAGTGCCAGCCGCTGATACCGTGTATCCCTTAGTCTTGCATCGCTGAGCAGCCTTTCCTTGCAATCTCTCGACTTCGCACTGTCCCCTAGCTTGTCGAAAACTTCAATGAGATGGTACAGAGCTTTCGCTTGTTGCACTCGGTCGGCGAAGTAGACGGTGTCGACCCAGAGGTAATCCCACATCGCTTCCTTGTAGTTCTGCTGCAATCGCTGATAGTCGGCACGGGTCAGGTGGATGGCGGCTTTGCTGTGCGGATCATCGCTGCCTTTGAGTTGCGCTTCCCAGGCGGCCAATGCGGTTGCAGCATCGACAAACGCCTGGCAGAAAGTCTGCTTGGCCATCAGTTCCGGCTGCACGGTGCGATCAGCGATGGTGATGATCTCGGCCAGTACCTTGGACAGTGGTTCGGCTTTGGCCTTCGCTCCTGCTTTGCCCTCTTTCTGGTAAGACTGCTGCAGTTCCAGCTGCACGAAATCACTTCGTAATAGATCACAGCGGGAAGCTACTTCCTTATTATCGTTGCCAAACCTGGCTCGAAGCTGAGCCAGTGAATCCATGATCTCTTTGGGCGACTGATTGTTCGTAATCAGCAACCGGCCGAGCTGATCGTAACAGGCAATACTCTGCCTGCTCTCTGGATGACTCTTGGCGAAGGCCCGCAAAGCTTCGATGGCCTGGCCCGGATTGGTGCCTGCATCGGCTTGGGCGGTTCGCATCTCGGCAATCTTGTATTCCAAGTGGCGACGAAGAAGTTTCTTGTCCGCCCCGACTTTCTTGATCGCTTCCTGATAACCTGCCAGGGCTGCATCCACCTTGCGTTCTCGCTCGGCAGAGCGGGCAGCATTCAGTTCGGCTTGTGGTTCGCCATCATAAATCACTTCGACGATGTCTGTCACCGGAATGTCGCTGCGTCGGCCATCCGTGCCATTGAGCGTCACCTTGCCCGGGTCTTCGCTCAGGATGGAGCCGGAACGTAACAGCGTGGTTGCAGTCCTCGAAGCTCGATCGAGGAAACTGACGCGATCCTGCGCCCAGCAGACTGTGATGGAAACCAGGCATAGACCAAATGCAATGCAATGACGATACATCAAAAGGCTCACTTACTTACTGGGTGATGGCTTGGAAAGACGATCGCACGCTGTTTTCAGATCAACATACTTGGGATTGGCCAGCAGTTCACGAAAGCGTGCAGCCTGGGTTGGCGTGCCGTACTGGGCCCGGCGAGCCTCTTCAATGAGTGATGCCGCCCGGTCAATCGACTTTTGTCTGGCTTCCGGGTTACGCAGCAGCAAGGCTTCCATGTAGACGCAGTATGCCAGGTTGTAGCTGGTCTCCCAGAAGAGTTCCTTCATGGCGTCGCTCTTGCCCATGAGCGGTGCGAGCACACCCCGGAATTGATCCCAGCGAGTGATAGCTCCTGTTTTGCCGCTGTATTTGCCACGTAGTTGCAGTAGATAGATTTCATCACGAAGCAGTGTGGGGTTACGTTTGGCCCAGGGTTGCTGCATCAGCTTCTGCAGTTCCCGTTCCACGATAGCCAGTCCCTTGTCACGATCATTCGCATCGGCTTCCGCCATCGCCATTTGTCGCAGTGCATTGATACGAAGTGCTGAAGCCTGGCGATACAGCATCGTAGGTTCATCCGCTTCAGCAGCTTTGGTGTTCTCGGGCGTAGTGGCGGGTTCCTTTACCGTGGCCAATATCTCTGCCGCCTTGGCATGATCGCCGATACTGGTGTAGCTGCTGCCGAGCCAGACCCGCTGTTTAGCGGGGAGTTTGGCATCCTTCTCTAATTGATCGAGGAATTGCTTGAAGCTGTTCCTGGTCGTCTCGAATTGAGGCTTGGCCGCTTCGCCCTGTTTCTGGTATTCATCGAGTTGCTGACGGATGCGATATGCAGTCGATTGCAGGAAGCGGGTCGTATCACCCAGCTTGGGATCGTCTTTCCGCTTGGATAGAATGGCTAACAGTTTAGCTGGGCCTGCCTGTAAATCCTTCTTCTGGATGTACGCACTCATCACGGTATCCAGCACCTGTATTTCGGTGCCTGGTGAGATACCAGCAGGCATCTTCTTCTCTTCGATGCGTTTCAGGAGTGGCTGTGCCGAACTGATCACAGCATCGGTATCGCCCAGAGTATCGTGGATGCCGAGGATTAGTAGTGCTGCCTGCACTTCGGTGCGTTGTTCTAGTTCATCTTTGCTGGTTTGCTTCGACAAACTGTCGATAGATTGCTGAAGTAATTGCAGTGCCTTGGTGACATCAGCTGTTTTGACCTTCACATTATTCTTGTTCGCCTGCATGTGCTTCGACCACGATGCCAGGCCTGAGAGATAGAGTGGCACTCCGGGCTTGCTCTTCACCTTGATCAGCATGGTGATGGCAGCATCGTACTGCTTCTTGGCAATCAGATCACGGCCGAGGATGGAACGGGCTTCATCGGCCTGGGGTGAATCGGGGTACTTTTCTTCGAGGAACTGAGCCATGGCAAAGAGGCGGGCATTGGCGGTTGCATCAACTTTGCCTCCATCGCGACTGAGGAACTGGTAGAGCCGCAGTGCTTCTGCTGCTGCCGATTGTGCGACTTCAGGCTGCTTGGCAGTGATGGCCAGGTGTTCACAGAGGAGTGCTGCTCTTGGACCATCGTTGACCCGACGCAGGCAGCTTTGCAGCATGTTCAGGATACGAACCCGGTTGCGTTCGCTGACGATCGACTCACCCATCAGTTGCTGAGTACGTCGCAATGCTGCCAGTGTAGCGATCACCTGGGTTTTGAACTGAGCTTCGACATCCGCCTTGGCAGGGGCAATACCCATTTCCTTGAGCTTGGCTTCGAGCGCCTGCTGACTAAAGAATTCAAGGGATGCCCTCAACAGTGCTTCGTCGAACGTCTTGATGGCTTCGAGTGGCCCCTTGGCACGTCCGCTGAGACGGAGCATTGAATACTTAAGCCGTTCGAGGGCATCTTGATTC
>CAYPJB010000116.1:0-11045 GCA_964410845.1 uncultured Bacteroidales bacterium
TGCGTTCCACGGCACATCAAGCAGGCGATTCTGCCAAAGACTCGGTGGATGCTGAGAAACAACGCCGACTTACCAGACTGGCATTGGCCTTCATCAAACGCTATCGTCTTCAGGATGTTCCCTCCCGGTTTGATGTGGTCATCCTTGCCTGGCCGCCCAATGCCAGGACTCCTTTGATCGAACATTTCGAGAACGCATTTCCGGCTCAGTATGATCGAAGTATGATTGGTTGATCCTGCGCTCTTTATTGTTTGGGTTGGGTGGGTGGAGCGATAGAGTTTCGCTCTACCCCAATTCACTCGTCGAACGCTGTGCAACGAACCTACTGGCTTGCCCTTCGTCATCCCCTATCCTGAACTACTACTGAACAGGATGGACATGATGGCAGGACTAGTCGAACAACTCACGATCCTGAAACGCGGAGCGGATCAGATCACGCCAACGGAGGAGTTTCACAAAAAGCTGGAACGGAGCATCGCTACGGGCAAGCCGTTGCGGGTGAAGTATGGCATCGATCCGACGGGCATCGATGTTCACTTGGGCCACACGGTGCCGCTCCGCAAGCTGCGGCAGTTTCAACAACTGGGTCATAAGGCTGTTTTGATTATTGGCAACTACACAGCTCTTGTGGGTGATCCGAGTGGTCGCGATCAGACTCGGGCCAAGCTGACGAAGGAACAGGTGGAGGCCAATGCGGTCGATTACCTGAAGCAGGTAGGCAAGATTATCGACATCAGCCAGGCGGAGGTGCGCTACAACGGTGAGTGGTTCGGTAAGAACGGCTTCCTCGACGTCCTCAGCCTGATGAGCAAGATCACCATCCAGCGGATGCTGGAACGGGATGATTTCACCAAACGGTATAAGTCTGGCACGCCTATTTACCTGCATGAATGCCTCTACCCGCTGATGCAGGGGCAGGACAGCGTCGAGATCCATGCTGATATTGAACTGGGTGGCACCGAACAATTGTTCAACCTGATGATGGGCAGGCATCTGCAGTCGGATGCAGGACAGGAGCCACAGGTATGTTTAACGCTTCCCATCCTGAGGGGGCTCGACGGCGAACGGCGGATGGGGAAGAGTCTCAAGAACTATGTTGGCGTGGGTGAGCCTGCGTACGAACAGTTCGCCAAGACGATGTCGATCCCTGATGGCCTAATGGCGGAGTGGTTCAAGCTGCTGACCGATCGGCCTGAAGAGGAGATTGCCAAACTGGCAGATGCGTCGGTAACGCATCCCATGGTAGCTAAGAAGACGCTAGCGTCGGATATCGTGAGTTTCTACTACGGTTCAGCGGTGGCAGCCGAATCGCAGGCCGAGTGGGAGAAACGTTTTTCCCAACGGCAGGATCCCACTGATATTCCTGAACTCAAGGTGGCAGCCAGTGAACTGCAGGAAGGCAAGCTCGGGGTGGTACGTGCGATGGTCCTCGCCGGCTTCGCGAAGAGTAACGGTGAAGCTAAGCGGCTCGTCGAAGGTGGCGGAGTGACCATCGGTGCTGACAAAGAGAAGGTAGCTGACTTCCAAGTCAAGCTCACCGTGCCGCCTGAAGGCCTGCTGTTGCGAGTCGGTTCACGTAAGATCGTTAGGCTGCAGCTTGGTTAGCATTCTCCTCTCTCCCCCAGGGGAGAGGGGCCGGGGGTGAGGGGTTGCAAATGGTGTTTAACCGTGTTTCTTAACTTGGTTCAATGCGAGAAAGTACCCTTTATCCCCAACCCTTCTCCTCTGGAGGGAGAAAGGAGCCAGGCATCCATCTCTTGTTAAGGCAACTTGAAGGAAACGATATGACCTGGTTGCAAGCGATCTTTCTCGGAGCAGTGCAGGGCTTTACGGAGTTCCTGCCTATTTCCAGCTCCGGACACCTGGTGCTGTTCCAGAGCATGTTTAACTGGGCCGACGCGGACAGTGCCAAGGAATGGTTCTTCGATGGCGTGCTGCATTTCGGAACGCTCTTTGCCGTCATCCTGTATTTCGGGAAAGAACTCAGGCAGTCAGTCGGTGGGGTGGTGCTGAAACCCACATCGACTGATCCAGTGCCCGATCGTTGGCCCGTTACCACCCGGGACATTTTCCAGTTGATGGTGCTGATTGGTATCGCATCGCTCCCTGCAGCCTTGGCGGTGTTGCTGAAAGCAGACTTCATCAAGAACAGTTTCAAGAACCCTGGAGTGGTAGCATTCAACTTCATCATCCTGGGTGCGGTGCTGATGGTCACCGGTTATCTCAAGCCAGGAGCGACGACTGGTCCAACGATGACATGGTGGCAGGCTGCAGCGGTGGGGATTGCCCAAGGCTGTGCTGCTCTGATGCGTGGGTTGAGTCGCAGTGGTTCGACGATGGCGGTAGCTCTACTCGTCGGTCTGGAACGCGGATGGGCGGTCCGGTTCAGCTTCATGATGTCAGTAGTCGCCAGTCTGGGCCTCGGTGCCAGCGGCATCATGAAGGCCTTAAAAGATGATACTCGCAGCGAATGGCTGACATCCGATTTCCTGATCAAGACCGTCGTTGCCACAGTAGTGAGTGCAGTGGTAGCTTACCTGACGATCACGCCTCTGATTGCTATCGTCAAGCGGGCGAAGCTGTGGGTCTTTGGTGTTTATGTGTGGCTGGTAGCAGCGTGTTATTTTGGGTATCAGTGGTTGAAATAAGAAGGCGTCTGCAACCTACCGGCTACTCACCCGATACAGCGTCGGCATCTGCTTGCTTACAATCCAATCCCGTAGCTGGGCATCGAGTTGGTCGATGCTTAACTGATAGTGCTTCTGCAACGCTGCGGCATCGCCATCACGATTCGCGTCTCGCATGTAGTTTGCAAAAGCGCGGGGGCCTTGCAGGTTGGTGAGGAATTCGACCAGGCACACGCTCTGGCCATAAAAGCTGGCGACCTTGCTGCGATCCTGTGGATAGTCCTGTACGTTCAGCAGTTCCTGGAGGCCTAGGGCTTTGCCCTCCTGGTAGGAACGTGCCAGCGGTTCCAGGTGCATATCGATGCGAGTGTACGGTTCTGACAATACTGCCATGCCTTCATCGGCCCAGCGGGGCAACAGCTTGCGACCAAACTGGCCATTGAGCACAACATGGGTTACTTCGTGTGGCAAAATGGCAGATAACATATGGGCATGGTCCGCTCTCACAAAAACACGTCGATAATGGATCACCGAGGCATCGTTTTTGTCAGCGTCATAATCCGAGTGTCCCGGTGCCGTAGCAGGCATGCCTGACTGTCGATGATAACTATCCGCAGTCGGGTGTACATAAATTTGGCAAGCCTGCTGCCAGCTGACATCGTAGCCGAGCCACTTGTGAATAACGGCGGCGCGGGTGGCTTCTGCTTTCTCGGCCACCTGTTCTGCTAGCTGAGCATCCTGATGGTAGATGCGGAAATGAGCGGATTCGCAAACCGACCAGCCTTGATCCTTCTCTGGCAGATGACGCACAGTAGTTGAAATCTTGTTTGGCAGTGATGGTGCTGGTGTTCCTGGCGTGGTCATCAGCCGTCGTAACAGTTCGTTGCCAAACTCCAGACGAGGTGCCAGGGCAAGTGCCTGACGCACTTCGTGTTCCATCTGTGGGCGATCTGCCCCGGGATTGCCTTTCAGGGTGTTCAGCCGTTCTGCTACTTTTCGCAGCTTGCAGTAGGCGTATTTCTCTTTGATCGCTTCAGGAATGTCGCGACCTTGCGATTCCAACTGGGAATAGCAATCGCAGGCCTGTAGAAACTGTCCCTGGGCAAATGCAGCTTCAGCCGCTTGCATGGGATCCATGCTGCTGGCAGCAGGTGTGGGTGCAGGTTTGATGACTGGAGCTGTTTGTTTTGTTACTGTGGGCAGAATAGGGGCAGTAGGAGTGTTCGCAGGGCCCTTGGCAAATTCAGGCTTCAACAACACTAACTTCGACCAGACTTGTGAAGCCTGGGGCAGCTTGCCTTCTTGTTGCAGCTTGTTGAACTGCAGCTGGTAGGCTTCAGCCGTGGTTTCCAGATACTCTCGGTTGCCTTGAACGGTGGGTAGCTGCGATTCGAGTAGGATTACTGCATTGCTGACATCAGCATGGGCCAGGAGTTGCCGGGCTTGTCGCAGGCTGGATTCAGCAGCAGGAGAAAGCTTCTCCTGTTGTGCATGAAGCAGAGTCTGAGCGGTACAGAGTATGGCCAGCAGCCAAAGAGCATGGCGTAGCAGCTTCATAAGACATCCTTGCCTGTTTTCGCACGACATCCTTGTCATGCAAACCTTGCGTAGTGTGACAGGTGCTTGTCACAGCATTGGAACAGCATGCGGATACTGCTCCGGCCCTCAAGGTCGGGGGACATTAGTGATTCTTGCATTTTCTTGCAAGACGACTTTGGTTCTCATGAAAGACTGTACTTGACTCAATCAACAATTGGCAAATACATCGTGAACACTGATCCCTGGCCAAGCTGGCTTTCCAGGTGCATGATGCCCTTGTGGCCACGAATGATTCCGACGACTGCCGCCAGGCCCAGGCCCCGACCTTTGGATTTGGTCGTGAAGAAAGGATCGAAAATACGCTCACGAACAGCAGCTGTCATTCCCGAACCTTGATCGCTGACCTGTAGAAAAACATACTGCCCAGGGGTGGCTTCATTGGCGACGATCTTGAAATTCGACAAGTCCATCGCATTGAGTTGCTTTAGGCCAGTAGAGATGCTGATAGTTCCCCCTTTGTTTGATTGTGCTTCTGCAGCATTACTGATCAGGTTCATGACCACCTGCCGTATCTGCGTCATGTCGCCTTGAATATCCGGCAGCGAAGGGGAAAGCTGCAACTCCAGTGTGCCTGATTTATAGACCATGCTCTTGAGGATTTCGGTCACTTCCAGAACCAGTTCGGAGAGGTCGAACTTTCTTACTTCTCGTTTGCCTTTGCCGGCATACGCCAGCAGTTGCTGGGTAAGGTCCGTTGCCCGTAACGTTGCCTGCATGCTTGATTGCAGATAGCTCCTGGCAACGTGATTCGTCGGCAGTTCATTTTGTGCCAGCTCAACAAAGCCATAGATCGCGGTTAGCAGTCCATTGAAATCGTGTGCGATGGTGCCTGCGAGAAGACCGAGACTTTCCAGACGCTGTGTCTGCTGCAACTGGTCTTCGAGTCGACGTCGTTCGCTGATGTCACGATGAAAACAAGCAATTCCTGTGGCTTCATGCTTATCCCCAACCACGGGATAGTAGATGGTATCGAGAAGAAGGCTCTCGCTACCTTCGTAGTTTTCTCCTTGCTTTATGAGCAGTTGGCGGAACGGGTTCTCGACAACCTCGCCCGCATAAGCACGCTCCGCCATAACGGCGTCATCCGATGAGAGTGCCTGTTCCGGCTGCTTGATGTTGAACACATTGACTTCAGGCTTCCTCGCCAGCATGGAATGCAGTCGTTCCATAGCTGGATTTTGGCGACGCAGCACACCGGCTTCATCGAATACCTGGATGCCTAGTGGTGAGCCATCAATGACAGCATGCAGCAGCCGCTCGCTCTTCTCCAGTTCCTGCAAGGCCTGCCGGTAAGCAGTCTTGTCTTCGATGATGAAACTGACGCTAGGCAGTTCTCCGTTGTTTTTCAGGATGGGGGCCAAGCTGATATCCAGCCAACGTTGGCTGCGTTGATCATACGCTTCGAAGCGAATGGATTTTCGTGCATGCAGGCACTGTTGAGCGGTCGATTTCCAAAGCAACAGGAATGGTGTTTCGAACAGTGCCTGGCTGAGGGGCAACCAGCCAGACTTGTCGTGTAACTCGGGCCAGAGCTGTTGCAGTGAACTGTTTCCCCAGGTGATCTGCAAGTCGCCATCATCTTGTACCTGGGCAATCCCCAGGCCAGCGGCAGCGCTTTCGACGAACGATTGCAGTGTAGCTTGACTCTGTTTCAGTGCTTTCTCGGCTGCGGCATGCTCATTATTCTCGTATGCGAGCGAGACCAGATCAGCGATCGTGCCAGCGAATGCTTGTTCTTCAGGAGTCCAGTCCCGTTCGGAGCCGACATGTTCATGACAGACGATGCCGATTTCTTTGCCATGCAAGCGAATGGGCACGTCCAGCATCGAAGTAATGCCGAGCGGTCTGAGATAGTTTTCGGCATACTCATTGGTGCGTGGATCGAGTGTTGCAGCCGCAACAGCAATACTGCGACTTTCTTCCAAAGCTGCGAAGTACCGTGGGTAATTCTGAGCTGTCAGCACAATCCCTTGCTCGAACCGATTGGACGAACGAAGATAGAGACAGGCACATTGGATGGATTGTCTATCTGTGTTGAATAGCCAGATGCTGACACGTTCAACATCCATGGTATGGCTGGCAACAGTAGTCAGCGTTTGCAGTGCAGATGCCAGATTGGGGTGATCCGTCTTGCTGAGTTGGATGATAGCCTTGTGCAGCCGTTGCGCCTGATTATTCCTGTCCAACAGGTTTTTGTCAGCGGTTTCATTTTGTCGGGCCTGTCGCTCTCCCACAGGGAAGAAGAGTTTCATCACCCCGATCACTTTGCCGTGTTCTGAACGTACCGGCCAGGCCCATGCATGCAGATCGATCAGGCTGCCATCTTTTCGGCGGCGCTGCATCTGCACCCCCGACATGGTTTGCCCTCCCAGGCAACGGAGGAACCAGGCTTGATTATCTTCCCACAATTCATTCGGGGTGGTAGGAATTGGTTTCCCCAACACCTCCTCAGAACGCCAGCCAAACAGCCGTTCAGCAGAATGATTCCACAATTGCACCTTGCCTTCGTGATCGAGCTGAACAATAGCGGCACTGGCACTTTCCACCAGACCGGGAAATGCCGGAATCCCGTCCTTTTTATCAGTTGCTCGGCGTTTAAGATCAATTGACATGGCAGACAACTAGTAAGACGATAGCGAAAATTTCTATGTATAGATTAGCACGTATCTCTGAAACATACATCGAAATTCGAGGTTATGTCGGAAGTTGGTACCTTGAAAAGAATTCCCAGATCTGGGCCGTGGCATCTATCGCGGGTATGCGAGGTCCGAGTACTTCTTCGGGCACACCGACATCACGGCCACCAGGCCAATGGTGGCCCAAGCCATGACTCTTGAAATAGTGCATAACCACATCACCATTGGCTTTGCCCAGTTGCACATGTTCCTCCGTAGCAGTGGATGCCAACGTTTCGTGCATCGCTTCCATGCCGTTCAGTGCTACCCATTGCTGGAGTTGTTCAAGAACCGGAGGCCTGTTGGTTATTTGATTCGTCCACGGGGAAACGACTTCGCCCCCATTCCAGGGGATGAGTGGATCGACATCACCAATGAAATAACACGTGGCAATCGGTCGAGGCGGTGGGCCATCTTTCAAATAAGGCAGTGCTGCCACCGGGGCAATCGCAGCCAGGCGATCACCCATTTCGATGGCGAGTCGAAATGACAAGCCAGCTCCATTGGAAAAACCTGTAGAGTAGACGCGTCTCGGATCGATCGCTACGATGCTGGGCAGCGTATCAAGAATCGCCCGGACGAAGCCTACATCATCCGCATGCCTGGTGGGGGCGGCAGTAAAGGCAGTGCCGATGTTCCAGAGTTGGGGGTTGAGACGAAAGCTCGGTTTTTCGTCAGGTTGCGGTGCCGTGCCCTCTGGGGCGACAACGATGAAACTGTGCTGCTCGGCCTCCTGAAGCCAGCGGCAATGGAACAGCATGATGCGACCGGTGGCTCCGGCGCCATGAAACGCCAGCACCACAGGGTAGGGAGGCTGGCCGGTGGTGGGTAGATACACCCGATATTTGCGGGTTCGCCCCTGATGTTCCAGCGTCAAAGTGTGAAGCCCTGTTTCCATGCCTTCTTATCGCTTTCCTGATGCCATTTGCTTGACCGGCTGATATCTGCATGGTACCGTCTGCTCAACTGGTCTTCGTCGTTTCTTCTTACCAAGCTGAAGGAGTTCGAATGCGTCGTACATGGGTTAGTTTACTGGCCTTGCTCGCAATAGCAGGCACCACGCTCGGGTTTGTTGCTGAGGATGCCAAGTACACCACTAAGGAAGTAATGAACAAAGCTCAAAAGGGTGGCCTGATGAAAAAGGTGCTAGAGGGTAAGGCCAGCGATGCAGAAAAGGCCAAGCTGGTTGATTACTATGAATCTCTGCCTCTCCATGCACCTAATAAAGGTGACGCAGCCGCTTACAAGAAGCTGACTGAAAACATGGTAATTGCTGCCAAGGCTGCACAGAAGGGCGAAGATGGCTGGAAGCAGAAGCTTCAGAAAGCTGCTGCCAACTGCAAAGCCTGCCATGATAACTACAAATAACCGATTTGGTACTGGCAACGTACGATTGATTGTTTAAAATCAACACTGTTCAGCTGGAGCATGTTGCTCCAGTATGTTACGTACTTAGGAGTTGAATCATGCGTCAAGCATTCGCAGTTGTCTGTTTGCTGGCTTGCCTCGGTTTCGTCACCGGTGGCGATGAAGTCAAGCTCGATGGTAAGGTCTGCTGTGCCAAGTGCGAACTCGGCAAGGAAAAGAAATGCGCTACTGTCGTTGTTGCTAAAGACAAGAACGACAAAGAAGTGATCTACTACTTCGATGCTGACAGCAACAAGAAGTTCCACAAGGACTACTGTCAGGGCAGCAGCGAAGCCAAGGTAGTTGGCAAGGTCAGCGAGAAGGACGGCAAGAAGGTCATCGCTGTCGAAAAGATCGAAAAGAAGTAATGCATAACAAACTGAAGGACGTGAGTCCCCAGAGTATGTTAACGAACAACCCTTGGATCATTCCAAGGGTTGTTTGCATGTTACATCAACGAAAATCAACCATTATGTCCGTCTTGCTCGTCGCCATTCGGCCCATACACCGAACGCCATCGGCAATACCGAGATAATCACAATCGCCAGGATCACGTACGAGAAGTTGTTTTTAACGAAGGTCAGATTGCCAAACCAATAGCCAGCCAGCGTTAAGCTGACGACCCACAACACTGCACCGAGTACATTGAAGATCGCAAACTGGCGATAGTGCATCTTGCCAATACCCGCCACGAATGGCCCGAAGGTTCGAACGATGGGTACAAACCGGCACATGACTATCGTCCAACTTCCCCAGCGCTGGTAGAAGTCCTGTGCGTACAGCAGATGCTTCTTATTGAGCAGCCAGGACTTTTCCTGGCTGAACACCTTCGGCCCGAGGTAATGTCCCACTGCGTAGTTCACGGCATCCCCCAATATCGCAGCAACAATCATCAAGATGATCAGCAACATCACATCGAGCGGTGAATCTGGTGTGGCAGCCAGGGCACCCAGTGCAAACAGCAGCGAATCGCCCGGAAGGAATGGCGTGACTACCAGTCCCGTCTCGCAGAAGATGATGGCAAAAACCACTGCATACAGCCAGGGGCCAAGTACATTCGCCCAGTCGTTCAGATACTTATCGAGATGCAGAAAGAGCTTGATCAGATCCTGGAAGCCAAAGTCAGCCAGCATCATACCTGGGATTCCTTACGAGTTGTTGGCATTTCATCCATGAGTTTGTTAGGGTATCCGAGCAATCAATTCCTACAAGGCGAGTTCTCATGATGGTACGACAGGCGCCTTTTCTTCTTGTTTTCCTGCAACTGTTGTTTCTAGTGCAGCCACTCGCTGCGCAGCCTGCTGCGAGTCTTTCGAGCGAGGTGGCTCAGGCCGTGGAGCAGGCTATCAAGTCCAGGCAACTGCCTGGCGCGGTGGTTCTCATCTCTCATCAGGGTAAAGTGCTACTCCACGAAGCGTACGGTCAGCGTTCACTTATTCCCACAGTTCAGCCCATGACCAGAGACACCATCTTCGACATGGCGTCCCTTACCAAGCCCATCGCTACTGCCACCTGCGTGATGAAGCTCATCGAGCAAGGCAAACTTAAACTCAGTGACCACGCAGCACAGTACCTGAAGACCTTCGGGCAGAACGGCAAAGAAGCCATCACCATCGAACAATTGCTGCTTCATACTTCTGGATTGATTGCTGACAACAAGCAAGACGATTATGAGCATGGCATTGCTCACGCCTATGAAAAAATTGATGGTTTGAAACTCGTCGCCCCTCCCGGTACCCGCTTCATCTACAGCGATGTAGGCTATATCGTTCTCGGTCGGATTGTTGAACAACTAGCTGGCAAACCGCTTGATCAGGTAGTGCAGGAATGGATCTGTCAGCCGCTTGGCATGAACGATACCAGCTATCGCCGAAAAGACCGTAAGGATGAATTGCTCAAGCGTATCGCTCCGACAGAAAAAGAAGATGACGTACTCTATCACGGCTACGTCCATGACCCTCGTGCCCAGGGCCTCGATGGCGTTGCTGGGCATGCAGGCCTCTTCAGCACCAGTACAGATGCACTGAAGTATGCGATGATGCTGCTCGATGGCGGAAAGAACATCTTCAAGCCCGAAACTGTCCGGATGATGACCACCGCCCACTTCGTGCCCGGTGGTGGCATGCGCAGCCTTGGTTGGGATGTCGATACCAGCTACTCTTCGCCGCGAGGCGACAGTTTCCCTGTCGGTCTCAGTTTCGGCCATACTGGTTTCACGGGAACGTCACTCTGGATGGACCCCACCAGCAAGACCATCATCATCATCCTGACCAACCGCGTCCACCCTGATGGCAAAGGCAACGCCACCCCGCTTCGTCGTGCAATTGCTAATATCACTGCCAAGTGGCTCGAAAAGCAGCCTGCACGCAGCCCGGTGCGTGTCGGCATCGATGTCCTTCGCCAGGAAGGCTTCAAATCACTGGAGAACAAACGTGTCGCTCTCGTTACGAACCATACCGGCTTCGGTCGGGATGGCGAGTCGACCATCGACATTCTCTTTAATGCCCCCAAGGTCAAGCTGGTTGCTCTCTTCAGCCCGGAGCATGGGATTCGTGGCAAGCTCGATGAAAAGGTTAGCGATGACAAAGATGAGAAAACCGGTCTGCCTGTCTACAGTCTCTATGGCGATCGTCGCAAACCGACGAAGGAGCAACTGAAAGACATCGATGTCATCCTTTACGACATTCAGGACATTGGCTGCCGTTATTACACTTTTATCAGCACCATGGGTCTCACC
>CAYPJB010000117.1:0-10948 GCA_964410845.1 uncultured Bacteroidales bacterium
TGGAAGCCCCATTGCCTGCCGGAATGAGGGGCCTTGAACTGGCGCGGGAGGCCGGAACAACGACCATTCTCAACCCGGCGCCGTATTCGCCAATCGATGATGCCATGTTGCGCCTCGTCGATTTTGCCACGCCCAATGAGAGCGAGGCGTCCGCCCTCACGGGTGTCGAAGTGAAGGATGTAGCATCGGCGCGAAAGGCCGCTGATGTCCTGCTGCATGAACATAGGCATCACGCAGCATCAAAGACCGTTTCTGCACTAATGTGAGAACCTCTTCAGGAATTTTCCTGGCAGCAAGCATCTCGCGTGCATTTGTCCGGGATGCGGAGGCATCATCACCTAGCCACTTAATGAGTTGGCTGGCAATGAACCAATGCCCAGCTTCATCCGGATGCACTGCATCAGGCTGGAAGGTGAAATCCGGGTTTTGCTTTCTGCGATCTTTCAGTGCTGTGGTCATGACTGTGTGCAGATCGAAGACATTCCAGCCTTGAGCGCGCTGTCCGACGAGCCAGGCACTGTATTGATCAAGCACCTGATTGTAGGAAAACGACTTTTTACCTCGCAGGTCGTCGTAGCAGGGAGGCGTCATGAAGATACAGCTGGCCCCTGCTTGTTTCACTTTCCGATGCACCTGCAGCAGGCCTTCTTGATAGCGAAGGAATCTGTCTTTGTCATAAGGCTGATAAATACCACAATTAATGCCGTAACAGGCAAAGACCACGTCGGGTTTCGTCAGCCGTATTACTGAATCCAGGCGGTCTGCCAGCTTGGGACGTGGAAATTTTCCACCTGCATGCCCGTCTTCACTCAGACCAGAAACTGTTTCGCTTGGTAATCCTGCATTGATGACGAGTGGGCGTTCCTTGTGTGGTTGCGTCAAAAGCCATGCTTCGAAGATGGCAACATATTGTCCGGCAGCAGTGATGCTATCACCCAGGAACAGGATACGCTTTGCTTTTAGGACTGCCTCTCGCAAAGGATTGCCTTCAGATCTAGCGATTGAAGGCATAACAATAACGACGAGTGCCAAGGCAAGGTAGGAACGTTTCTGGGACATTACCTGATCCTGCTCGTGATGGTGAGCATGTGAGTTAGGCTTTGATCCGTTTGAAGATCTCAAAGTGTTTGATTGTGCCGACGTGTATTACGTCCTCGCGAGGGAACATTTTCTCCTTGAGAGCCTGTTCAACGCCGGGAAAATTACCGCCATGGGCATCATCAAAGACGATGTAGCCGCCCGGGACGACGTGTGGAACGAACAGGTCGATGTCTTTCAAAACATCCTCATAGCGATGGCTGCCATCAATCCATAAGTAGGCGATGGGTCGATTCCAGCAGGCACCAGCATCACTGGAGAAGGTCCGCTGGATTTCCAGGCCACGTTCCTCCAAATGGAAGTCGCGAACCACCTTGCTGAAAGGTTCCCACGTATCGCGCATGTGGGGATCAATGCTGACTACTTTCGGTTGATGAGGCAGCCGCTGGGATGCTTCGATAAGCCAGGCAGTCGAACGGCCCTTGTAGGCGCCGATCTCTACCCACAATCCAGTGCTGGGTGATTGTGAAGCCATATAAGCAAGAAAGTGAAGTTCTGGCATGGAGGTGAATCCCTCCAGTGAGGTCAATTGCTGATAGAGCGATTCAGTCCACCAGGTTGGAACTTCACGATCTGCTGCGCGTTGCAGTTGATAAGCAGGATCGGTGATCTGCTTCAGGCTTTTCCAGGCACGTTTCGGAAAGCGAATGACATTTTTCAGCAAACGGTTCATGCGTTGCTCCGATGTAATCATCCATCGGAGCAAACTGTAACAAAGAGTAATAAAACTGGAAAGCTCAAGCAGCGACTAAGCTTGTGGCAGAGTAGGACGTACAGGCTTGGAAGTCTTCCAGAAGACCCACATGACCAGAACGATAAAAGCTGCAACTCCGCCGATGAGAACGACCCACGGGTCAATATTGAGACCTGAGCTTGCGGGTTTGGTGGCGCCTGGTGGCAAAGCTGCAATCCTGGCTTGTTCATCTGCTTCGGCTTTTTCCTTGGCAGCCACTTCGACAAGCCAATCGCTTGCAGTTTTTTCCTTTACACCGAATTGGGCCATGCTGAAGTCCTGGTCCGTGAAGGGTTCCTTGGCAGGCTTCAAGGCGAATTCGTAAAGCTGCTTGCTCAACTTCAGGTCTGGTTTATCAGCCTGTTGATCAGTTGTGGACAGTCGAATTTCTTTAATCACAGGGAAAGCGCCAGGTGTGGATTCGTAAACATAATCAGCCTTCCATGAACGAGCAGGACGCCGCCGGTCGCCTGGCAACTGGTATTCAGCACGGTAGACCGTCCAGAGTTGTTCTGGTCGGAAAGCCACCCAACCTGAGATGATGCTGTTCAGCCGCTCGTCGCTGTCTTGAAGTTTGTTCTTATCCTTGTTGACTTGATAACTGATCTTCACCACTTTTTCTTTGTCGATGGTGGTGTTCTCAATCTTGGTAATTTCAAAGGCAGGATAGTCCAGAAAATCAAGGATCGTCTTATTGATACTGGGTACTGGACGCAGTGGAATGCACGCAGGCGCATCATAAGCAAACACTCGAACATCTTCAAAATCGAAAGCGGGTTCACCTTTCTTGCGAAAGAGTTGATCACGAATCTGCATGACACCCGAACGGTCAGGTGTCATGATGATTCCTTGTCGGATGTCACCAAAAGCACGATAGAGTTCAACTTTTGTTGGCTTTTGATTGGCACCCGTGTCCTGCACTATATAACGGGGACCATCCGTCTTCACAATGTGCCCAGACAACAATTTCTTGGCTTCAGTTACATCGGAAATGGAGACTGTACCACTAAGCTTGCGAGCTTCCGGTACAAATTTCTCCATCCCCGCCTGAATAGCAGGAACAAGCTTGGTCATCTCGTCAGTTGCAGGGGCTTGTGCAGCGAGCAAGAACAGAAGCGTTAACATAGGTCTTGTATCCAGGCATGAGATTTAGTGAACATTCTATCAACACCGGTTCAAACGTGTAGCGAATCGTTAAATGACTTTAACTTGTGCGATGCCCGGAGATCTTCATGTAGATGTCTTCCAGGTTGTCCTGTCGGACCGCCAGCGAGATCAGAGGAATTCCTTGCTGTACGATGCGCTGATGGAGAGAAGGGAGGGCCTCACGCTCACCATGCCAGCGGCCGATGATGCGTCCTTGATAAAGATCCACGTTCTGCACAGTGGGATGAGACTTCAGAAGTTCGAGCAGTGTTTCCGGAGGCCCGAGTACTTCGAGTTCCAGTCGCAGGGCAGGCTGAAGCTGTTTCAGAATGTCATTCACTCGTCCGCTGGCCAGGAGTTGTCCTCGTTCAATGATAGCCACCGAAGTACAGAAATCGGCCATCTCGGTCAGGATGTGACTGCTGATGAGGATCGTTCTCCCGAGTGCAACCAGTTGCTTGAGCATCTCGCGGAATTCGATGCGTCCTGCAGGATCCATACCACTGGCAGGTTCATCCAGTAGCAGCACTTCCGGCTGATGGATCAAGGTCTTGGCCAGGCAGAGGCGTTGTCTCATGCCGCGGGAGAGGCCTTTGATCTCAGCATCTTTGCGTTCCCGCAAGCTGACGAGTTCCAGTACTTCATCTACCAATTTATCACGTTCATTGATGGATTGAATGCCATAGCAGCGAGCGAAGTGATCGAGATACTCACGTACCAGCATGTCTTCATAGACAGCAAAGACATCAGAGAGGTAGCCTAGATACTTGTGAACCTGCAGGGGTTCCTTCAGGATATCGATACCTTTGATGTGGACGGTGCCGTAGGTGGGCTCGAGCAGCGTTGCCAGGATCCGGAGAAGCGTGGTTTTGCCTGCCCCATTGGGGCCGATCAGGCCGAAGCATTCTCCCTTGGGCACTTCAAGTGAGAGGTTTTCCAGGGCAATGAGAGTATCGTATTCTTTGCGAAGATGTTGAATGGAAATCATGGTGTTAGCGTAGCATCTGAGAAGGGTATGGAACAAACGGAAAATCAGTCAGAATCGCCAGTCGCTTACAATCACAGCTCAAGTTATTATCACAGTTGCTGATTCAGAATGAAAACTCTGGACAGTCTTCGTGGTGCTGAGCAAGAATAAAGTGCAGGTACAGGGATTGTTAAATGAACTACACGCATCGATCCGGTTTTACGCTGATCGAACTCCTAGTTGTCATCGCCATCATCGTACTCTTGATGGCATTGCTGCTTCCTGCAGTGCAAAAGGTACGGGCAGCAGCTGATCGGCTCATGTGTTCCAGCAACATGCGACAGATCGGCATTGCACTGCATCATTATCACAACGACTTCAATGCCCTGCCTGCATCCGGCTGGACGATAGCTTCGCCTTTGAACCCCAGTGGAAAGTACGTTGGCTGGAGGGCAATCCTCACACCGTACATCGAACAGGATAACATACGGGCAAGGTATGATCGCATGCAGCACTGGTGGGATGAACCGAACCTGACACTGGCTGCCAGCCCGATCAAGATCTATACCTGTCCCGCTACTCCGGATCGTGGTCAGCTTGCCAGCGCCATTGCCAAGCCACCGCGCCCAGCACTCACTTTCACCACGCTAGCACCAGCTCCAACCGATTACGAAGCTATCATGGGTGTTGCTGCTTCTATCAATCCTACCCTCTATGGAACAGCTGCCAGCAACCGTTCTGCCATGTTCCGCAATTCGCAGGTGAAGCTGACCCACATCTATGATGGCACCCACACGACGATAGTTATTTTGGAATCAGCTGGGCGACCTTTGACCTATCGTGGCAGAACCGCTCGTCCTGACCTCCCCAATGATCAAGGCATCTGCTGGGCAGACAGTGAAGGTGGATATAGCCTGGATGGTTCCAACGATGATGGCTCACTGCAAGGGCAGGGACCGGTGCTCACGCCACGTGCCATCAACGCCACAAACTTTAATGAACCGTATGCGTTCCATCCCAACGGTGCTAACTGTCTGTTTGCCGATGGGCATGTGCAATTTGTCAATGAACGTATCAAGCTCGAGGTCTTTGCCGCTGCCTGCACCCGCAGTGCTGGAGAGCTCCTGGTCATCGATGATCTACAGTGATGACTGGTACAGCCGATAGTCGAGTGTAGGGAAGAGGGTACTCTTCCATTCAAGTTCGCTGAGAAACTCAGCCTCCACGGTGCCGTCGTTCAGTTGAGTGTAGATCTTGTTGAAGTTATCAATGTGTTCCTTGGTACGCTTGTGGGCGTACTCCACCACGGTACCTGTCTTCATAATGAAGGCCCAATCGCTGGCTTGAGCAAGCAGCAGTTCGCGGGCAGCCACCGTCATTGCCCGCTGTTGCAGTTCCGTCGGGCTGGTAAACTTGTCTGCAAGTTCTGTCATCCGTCGAGCCGCCTCGTGCAGGTGCGGATAGATCCAGTCATTTGTGGGGTTCAACCAGACCTCGGCATATCCCCCTGCGCCCCAGCTCGATCGCAACGGTCGGCACTCCTGCATCACCGGATGTGCTTCCATGTATTCTGGAATGGTTATCATTCGAACAATCTTCTGATCGAAGTGCGTTTTGCGGAAGAGATTGTCGAGGAATTCAGGGCCTTCGTACCACCAGTGGCCAAAGAGTTCCGCATCGTACGGCGCCAGGATCAGTGGTGGCCGATCCTCCATCAGGTTTTCCAGAACCTGTGTCTGCTTGATGCGATGTTCGAGGAAGTGTGCCGCATGCTTGGAGGATTGCTCGACAGCTTTCGGACGATCGTAAGGCTTCTTCTTGTCGGTTTCTCCGGTAATGGAGTAGTACTTCATTCCGAGATGTGTGCGTATCCCGATCTCATGCAGGTGAGGCTTGATGTAATCTTCGGGAGCATCAAACCCCACATCTCGATAGAACTCGCGGTACGCCGGATCTCCAGGATAGCCTTCGATGCTGCTCCACACCTGCTTGGAGGATTCCGTATCGCGAGCCACCGCAGCTACTCTGGTACCAGGGCAGAGTATCGGGGCGAAGATGCCATGCCGGGGGCGAGGGGTGCTGAAGAGCACGCCATGAGTATCCACAAAGAAGTACTTGATGCCTGCGTCAGCCAGCAGATTGTCCACGCCTTCTGAGTAGCCACACTCGGCGAGCCATATGCCCTTGGGACGTACACCGAAATGCCGCTGGTGCTCGCGAGCCCCTTGTTCAATCTGAACCCGAGCAGCTTCGGGGGCCTGGTCAATCATCAACGGCAGGAAGCCATGTGTGGCACAGCAGGTGATGAGCTCCAGCTTGCCAGTTTGATGGAACCGACGAAAGCCATTCAGCAGATTGTTCTGATATTTCTCGGCGAAGACGGATTTACAGATCTGAAACCGTTCGAAATAGAACTTGGCCAGCTTGTGAAACGCTGGCTCGAATCGCGAACGGCGTACCTCCTTCTCAGAGAGGCTCAGCAAGTTATCGATGTTGCGGATGTAGCGACTTTGCAGCAGCGGATCATCGAACATGGCTGCCAGGGTGGGCGTTACCGACATGGTCAGTCGCCAATCTACTCCGTCCCGTTCCCAGCCTTCCATCATTTCCAGGAGCGGGATATAAGTCTCGGTAATGCCTTCATAAAACCAGTCTTCTTCCAGGAAATCGTTGTGCTCTGGATGCCGGACGAAGGGCAAGTGTGCATGCAGAACGAAACAAAGATAACCTGAAGGCATAGCCGCCACCTGTGGGAACGATCGAAGCAGGTTGAAGTCTAAGGTCTTTCCACCGAGAGGGGAAGCGTGGTTTCTCCGGAACATTCAGACTAGACAGATTCTCTGACCGGTACGACAGGTAGAATCGGTTCCACAGTTGACTTGCTTGCAGCCGAGTTACATCGTAGATTGCACATATATCATGATTCTTCATGATGGCCAATTTCCGCCTCTCAGGCTATACCTTTGCCCCGGCCTCCTATACGTGATTGCCCTCATCAGCGACATCCACAGTAACTACGAAGCCTTGCAGGCAGTACTCAAGGATATTGCCACGCAGAATGTGGATAAGACCTACTGCCTGGGCGACATCATTGGCTATGGTCCGAATCCACGTGAGTGCATTGATTCCGTGATTGACTTGCCCGTGGTGATACTGGGCAATCATGATCAAGGGGCGATGTTTGATCCTGAAGGATTCAACCCGGGAGCGGAACGAGCCATCTTTTGGACACGGTCCCAACTCGAACTCGCCACCGATAACAAAGAGAAGCGGGAACGCCGTTGGGAATTCCTGGCTGAACGTCCTCGTATCCACCGCGAAGAGAATGCTCTCTTTGTGCATGGCTCCGCTCGCAATCCACTCAATGAATATGTCTTCCCGGAAGACATCTACAACCCCCGCAAGATGGAACGCATTTTTGCCTACGTCGAGGGGGTCTGCTTCCAGGGCCATACCCACGTGCCAGGTGTATTTTCAGAAAGCCTGCAGTTCTACAGTCCGGAAGACATCTCTTCCGAATACACCCTCGATGGCCGCAAGACCATGGTCAACGTCGGCTCCGTCGGCCAACCCCGTGATGGCGACTGGCGTGCCTGCTACGTGCTGTTCGATGGTAAGACGATCAAGTACCGTCGCGTGGAATACGATATCGATACGACAGTGAAGAAGATCTACGACATCCCCGAGCTGGAGAACTTCCTCGGTGATCGTTTGCGGGATGGAAGATAGTAGTTTGCAATAATCCGACGGTAGCGTGCCATCGAAGTGTGACACGTCACCGTAACATATAGAAGATTACAATCAGCGATATAACTACTGCCAGGAGTAGTATCGTGAAAATTATCCATCGGTTTCGACTGGAATGTTCACCACCGCTGAAGAAAAGGACTATCAATTCAAGTAGGACATCCATCGGCGTGCCTCAGTGGTCTGATAGCTAGTTCGCACGAAGTCACTTCAGATTTATGCCACGCGGCTGAACTGTTGTTCTTGAATCAGACTATAGAGCAGGCGACTGGCGCTTGCATGTGATTCCATCAGTGTTGCTCCACCTGTTGCAGCCAGCACCAGTTGTGGCCGTTCCTTCAGTTTGATGATCTGTTGTTGCACTGCTGACCAATCGACGTCACCGTGGCCAATGGGCAGGCTGCGGAAGATTTCATGACGACGGCGATCACGTAACCGCAATTGACCTAGCGAGGGGCCTAGCAGTTCAAGTTCGAGTGCAGGTTCGCGGCCGAGAGCGATGGAGTTGCCTGCATCGAAGCTGATCCGGAGCGTGCCGGGATCGAGCTCAGCCAGTTCACGAGCCAGTCGTGCAGGCCAGTAGGATTCCAGGCACAGGTTGATCTGCCGTTCGCGAGCTCGTTCCAGGACGGGGGTAAGCGATTCGAATACGGAAAGCAGTTCGGATACTTGCCTGGGAACTGGTGTATCCAGCATGGGCACGTGTACGGTGCTGATGCCTAGATAGCCTGCAGTGTCGATGACATCGGTGAGGGCATCGATGATGGTGGAATCTGCTCGCCCCTGACGATCAATCGGTGACCATTCGTAGGCAAAAGTCGCTGACAGCGATTGGAGCGAGACACCAACTGCCATCGCAGCACTGTACCAGCGGGAAGCACCGTCGTGCTGGCCGAGCCAGCGACGTTCAGGCAGCAAGGCACTGCGTGTCAGTTCGAGTGCAGGCAGTCCCAATGCCTTGGCCTGGGCACACACTTTGTGGTCAGGCTGACGCAAATGATAGTCGATGATCGCTAAACGCATGTGCTGTTCCCCCAGCAGTACCTCAACTATGGAAGCTGGCGGAAGAGGGTCAAAACCAATTCGTATCCCATCGACCAGGTAAGCTGGCGAACTGTTGCTATCTTCGATTCATTTCAACAATGGGTTGGGAAGAGGCGTAAACTCTAATCGATATGATGAGTGTGATGGGCGAGATCACCATGCGATCTGCTGCCAAAGCGAGAGCATCTTCGCACCACGGCTCGGATGAAATTGCGAGAGTACTGCAATACGCCCTCGAAGGTGTTCCTGGAAATGGGGATGATTCTGCCGGTTTTGCGAGACGGGTCCATGTCTGATGCAGTTATGCAGGATGGCTTTCAGTTGATCGAATTCACAGCGACGAACATTAGAATTCTCATTCACCACTACGCCGCAAACTTCCTGCCGCTGGCTCTGGTGCATCACGTGGGTCTTCTTCAAATTGATGCGGAAGCCTTCACTTTCGACGATACTGGCAACCAGTGTCATGAGTGACAAACGGGATCGGACAAGATCCCGGTCGCCTGAGAATGTGAAGTCATCAGCATAGCGGGTGTAGTGCCAGCCTTGTGACTGAGCCAATGTGTGCAATCGCAAGTCGAGGTGATAGGCAGCCAGGTTCGCGAGTGCTGGTGAAGATGGAGCGCCTTGGGGGAGATGTCGTTCACGATAGAGAGCTATCTTCTGCCATTGACTGGGTTGTGATTGGTACTGAGGATGCTGTTGCCAGACTTCGTAGGGCGTGGCTTTAGTGCAGATGGCAGCCAGGTATCGGGCGACAGTGCGTGGATAGCCAATGCGTCTGAAGATGGCCATTACCCGGTTAAAGTGAATGCTGGGGAAAAAGTCAGCCAGATCGAAGCTCACGACGACTTCCTGTTGCAGATGCTGCTGAGCATTCGTGAGGATGGAATGGTGACGGCGAAAGCCATGAGCTGCCGTGTGTGGAGGTACGTGGTTGAGTAACTGGGTGAGAATTAGTTGTTGAACGTGCCTCAGACGTTGCTTGGGTATCTCGAGAAGTCTTTTCTTCCCCCGACGGGTATCCACCCAGCGGTAGCGGTAGTGGTGGCCATGACCCAGTGGTATATGCCGTTGTAACTCACGAACATCAGCCAGTGTATCTAGTTCTTCCAGGGTACTAAGGAAAAACGAAGCCAGGCCACCGAGTGTTGTGATGGGCGGGATAGGCCAGGCTTCCCACCCTGCCTGCATCTGAGGAGCTGGCACCTTCATTGCTTGCCAGCGTTTTTTCCCAACCTGTCTGGATAGCCAGTCAACGAGTTGGGTACGAATGGGTGCATAGTATATCTCCCACCACGACTTCCCCAGGCCACGTTTGGGAGATTGACACAGTCGATGCACGAGCAGTTCGTGATCCAACATGCTGCTGCGAATACTTAGGAAGTACTGAACCAGCGGTTCAGCGAAACGCCTGGGCATCCGGAGTCGTTGGCGCAAATACGTTACTAGTTCATCGACAGGAGCTTCGAGAAGCACTACGGCCAGCGGCTGAAACAGACTTGCATGATGGTGCATGGATAAGGGCAAGGCACCACAACGAAGCTCGTGATGCATGGCCCATCCGGCGTGGTAGCGCCGTTCAGGCCATGCTGCGAAAAGGCACTAGCAGGATATCCCCGGGGTAACCCCGGAGTCTTCAGCAGCCTTGTTGCCAAGACCGACAAAGTGCTTGTGCTGCCTTGCCACGTCCACGGTAATCGGAACGAGAGTAATGTCAAGCAGGATTATCGAACGTAAAACAAAACAACCCCTGTCACCAGAGGTAACAGGGGTTGTGTTGTATGGATCCCGGCAATGACCTACTTTCGCGGCGGAAGCCACTATCATCGGCGTCAGTCGTTTCACGGCCGTGTTCGAGATGGGAACGGGTGGGACCGACAGACTATGTTCACCGGGAATACGGTTGCCTAGAAGCTTTCAGCGATCAGCTGTCAGCGATCAGCCAGGCGATGTCGCTATCGCGACATTGCCTGGTGTTTCGGCGTTGTATTAAAAAAGGTGATGCTAAGGCGGAGTGCGAACAACTTGATCAAGACTTCTGACAGCGAAGCTGTCAGCATTTCTCGTCACAAGAGTGTGGTCAATGCGGTTAAGCGATTGGCGATTAGTACCAGTTAGCTACAGACATTGCTGCCTTTACACTGCTGGCCTATCAACCGTGTAGTCTACACGGAGCCTTCATCTTGCGAAGGGAAGTCTCTTCTTGTGGA
>CAYPJB010000118.1:0-10908 GCA_964410845.1 uncultured Bacteroidales bacterium
TGCCGGTGAATTTGAACATGACATCTGCCAGGGCCTCAAGTCCTGTTATCATCACCTGCTTGTGGGTGCCACTGAGTTGTGTGAGCGCGATGGCAAAAATGATCGACCAAAAAACGATCTGCAGCACTTCATTTCTGGCTGCAGCCTCAAAGATGCTGGCGGGTACAACGTGCTCCAGAACACTTGCAAGTGTCACCTTGTTGGTGGCGAACTCTTTTCCCTTCTCGGCGGTCGTTTCGAGTTTGATGCCCACGCCTGGCTGGGTAATATTTACCGCAGCCAGACCGATAAAGAGTGCCAAGGTGGTGACGATTTCAAAGTAGATAAGCGACTTGAATGCCAGTCGCCCTACTTTCTTGATGTCATCACCATGCCCTGCAATGCCGATCACCAATGTCGCAAAGATCAGCGGTGCGATCAGTGACTTGATCATTCGAATGAACAGTTTCGACAGTATGTCCAGCGACTGTGACCACTCTGGAGCCAGCCAGCCCAGCAACACCCCTACCACCATGGCGATTATGATCCAGCGGGTCAGCGACCAGGAGCGGAGATTTGCCAGCATGATCTGTCCAGGGGTGAGAGTTACTTGGCAGCGTCTTGCCAGAGGCCAATAACGGTGCCATCAGGGTCACTGACATAACAATAGAAACCCATGCCCATCATATCCATCTTTGGCATGATCACTTTTCCACCCGCTGCTTCAACTTGTTTCACTCGTTCGTCAATTGAAGCTACATGAATTGCAAAGGCGGGCACTTTGACGTGCTCCGTGGCCAGCAAAATGCCACCGTTTATCCCACCTGGCTTGAGGGGCACGCGCGTCTGTTCATCGACAGGGGTTGTGACGCAACCTACCATCACGCTGCCGTCGGGCATGGGCCAATCCTGCATCTGCCAGCCGAAGATCTTGCCATAGAAGTTGCGGGCTGTTTCGAGATTCTTGACGGGGATTTCGAAATGCACTACCGGATCCATAGCCAGTCTCCTGTTAAGTTGAAGACCAGCATAACGGCGGCCGAAGCCGCCACGTAGTGTACAAGTTCAATTATGGGGCAAATTCAGTTCTTTCAGTTGTTGCAGGTACCGCTTACGAATGCTCGCCCACTCTGCATCGTACCGGCCATCTTTGAAATCGGGGAAACTCCATTCAAACGGTTGATAGCGGCCGCTCTTATAGCGGGCCACCATGTCGGCATACACGCCCTGGCTCAGGTAGATCTTCTGCCCCAGGCCTTTCATGCTGGCTAGTATCAGCTTGTTGTGATCGAGATAGCCGATGTCCAGGTTGGCAGTACGCTGCTTGGAAGCTGTTGAGAAGTGTTCCTGCTCCAACTGGTTGGTCAGTATTTTAAGTGGAGCCAATTCTTCTGGTGATCGCAATACGGTGAAAGTTACCAGGCGACGAGCCAGCCCCTGCCCCATCTCTGCTTCGTAATAATTAGTTTGATCGAATGGATAATCATTGCTGTTGAAATCAATTGTGCCGATATGGGACTGCAATACAGCTTCGATGTCTGCCATCGCATGTGTGCCACGCAGGACAGCTATGAAATATTTAACAGGAACAGGAGCGACGCTGATATGCATCAATTCCCTCGTCTCTTCAGTTGCTCGAGTGCCTGTTTCGCAAGTTCAGGATCAATGCCAAAATAACGTTGGATCATCCCCGGCATTTCTGTTGCTGCCATTTCCATATTTGTTGTGCCCCCTTTTCCTCGAATCATCAGCCGTTGCTTTTGCAGGTAGTACTGCTGTCCATGAACGATGCGAGAGAGCACCGGGTATTGCATCATTTCGAATTGGAATGATTCATCCCAGGCTTTCAGGAACTGAGAGGTATCGACCGGTCTAGTCTTGTAGGTCAATCGATAGGTTGTCTTGTTGTCATACTCGGTGAGCAGTTGCCATTGGTCGTGCAGTTCAGCTGGCTTTATATGCACATTCTGAAAACTGGTGGGTATGACCAGTGATTCTTGATTCATGACAGGAATGGCATCGACCAACAGATATCCGGGGTCGAGCAGGTGGGGCGAATTGTCCAGCCACACGAGCAAGGCGCTATGTGTATTCGGTCCATACCGGCGATCAGCAAGGATGAGTTCTGCCTTGAACCCCAGTGCTTTCAGCAAGTGCAACAAGGTCCAGGTGAGTGAAAAACAGGTGCCCCCTGCTCCGTGCTTGTAGAAATCGCTGAGAACGTCACTTGGTAATCGACGACTCTGTTCCATGTCATCGGTTTGATGAGCACGAACGATTTTGCTCAGGTTTTCGTAAGGTAGCTGAGCAAATGCAGTGGCGATACATTTCAATATCTGCTGAGGAGGAAGCGTGGCATCAATCTGATGACGATGCAAAAACTCCTTCAGCAGGGTTGAAGCGTTCTGCAGTGAAGCTTCTACGAAGTGTGCCATAACAATGTTGTAGCAGCTTAATGAGTCTTCTGCCGAGGCGACCAGTTGACGACGTAATCGCGTACAGGGTCGAAACTGGTGAAGTCGTCATAACCCAACGCTTTCATTTCAGCTATCGCTTGTTCTTTTGACCAACCCTGCTTTTCAATCCGAAACAGTGCTGCCATGGCCCCGGTTCGATGTTTCCCTGCCAGGCAATGTACCAGGATGGGTCGTGGATAAGTGACTGGGTCAGACATGATGTCGAGAAACTGTTGAGCTGCACTTTCGACCAATTTGTACGATTCGCCAGGCGAGTTCTGTGCCCGTTGTTCAGTTGAGCCTAACGGCAAGGCAACATGATGAACGAAGTTTTTGAAGCATAGCTTCTCTTCCCATTCAACACTACTGTTCTGTTTCCCCTGGGTGTTGCCACGCAGGCTGACCACAGTACCGATATTGTACTCATAGATCACTCGTTCCAGCCCCTTGTGGGAAAGCTGTCCACTGCGGTAAAGAATCCCTGCTTTCACGGTCAGGAAATTACGGTAGTGTCTTTGTTGATTCCAAGCGTACCAACCAATGCTGCTGGTGACTAAGAGGAATAAGAGAAGTGAGAGCATCCAGCGCCAGGGAAGCATGAATAATGACACAGGCATCCTTGCCTTTCGATTTCAAGATGGAGGTCAAAGCATACTTGGATTTGGCGAAGTGGTGAAGCCCGTTTGAGAAGTGATCAGTCATTCAAAAGTGGATCTCACTATTGCGGTGCAAACAATCTTGCTCAGTTCTTACACATGTGACCATGCAGAAGTGAAAAAATGCAACAAACGGCTGAAATGACTTGCGAACGGCGATTAGCCCATCTTTCGCTGTTTTCCTTGTCTTTGCCTCCTTGTTACTTTGCCAAGCTGTCGCCGTAAGATCATGCCTGATCAATACTTCGGATGAAGTGCCGATTCGCAATCGTCCGATAGTATACTCTAGCGGCGCTCCGCAACGACCGCTGGAGAAATGGGGGACACCAGTGACCATGACCGACCCCGCCCTTGGCATCGCCGAGGCAGACCTGCTACGCCAACAACTGCTTCAGGCTCAGAAGATGAGCAGTGTGGGAACGCTGGCCAGCAGTGTCACACACGAATTCAACAATGTGCTCACGACTATCATCAATTATGCCAAGCTCGGTCTCAAAGCGGAAACGGAAGCTGAGCGTAAGGCAGCACTTGACAAGGTACTCAAAGCTGGACAGCGAGCAGCTGCGATTACCAGTAGCATGCTCGGCTTTGCCCGGAAGAACTCTACGCGCCGCGAGATGACTGATATCGTCTCTCTTGTGGACGAAGTACTTACGCTTTGTGAGAAGGACCTCCGGCAACACCGCATTACCATCGAGAAGCATTTTCAAGGCCGGCCTCAGGCCCCAGTTGTTCCTGGCCAGATCGAACAGATCTTCCTGAACCTTGTCATTAATGCAAGGCAAGCCATGCCTAACGGTGGCTTATTGCGTGTGGATGTCTTCCTGAACACGCAATCGAACTATGTCGAAGTGAAGTTTGCTGATAACGGCTGTGGTATCGCGGCAGAAAAGCTGCGCATGGTCTTTGAACCCTTCTACACCACCAAGCGGCCCGATGAAGGTGGCAGCGGAGGCACTGGGCTCGGCCTTTCAGTCTGTCGACAGATCATTGAACAGCATCAGGGTCGCATTCGTGTAGAAAGCCTGCCTGGCAAGGGCACGATCTTTACTGTGAAGTTGCCCACCAGCGAAGAGTAGCGAACGTGGTTGGGCACGCCGTGCGTGCCCTGCTCGACAATCATTACATCCAATCAAGCTGCGTTTTCTCTTTGCCATGATCGCTCGGTTCGTAGAACTTGCAGTCCCCTACTTCCTTGGGTAGGTAGCGTAATCCCGGAATGTAGCCTTTCTCGGTATCGTGGGGGTCCTGATACTCTGCACCATATCCCAAGTCTTTCATCATGCCGGTTGGGGCATTGCGAAGAAAGAGCGGAATAGTGATTTGTGGATGCTGCTTTACGGAAGTCAGAGCAGCCTGCATCGCCAGGTAGCTGCGATTTGATTTTGGTGCGGAGGCCAGGTAGGTGATGCACTGTGCGATGGGGATCTTCCCTTCCGGCAGGCCCAGTCGTTCAAAGGCATCTGCTGTAGCAACAGCGAGTTGCAGAGCCTGTGGATCGGCGTTGCCAATATCTTCACTCGCGAAGATCATCATGCGGCGGATGATGAAGCGAGGGTCTTCGCCTGATTCGATCATGCGTAGCCCATAGAAAAGAGCTGCATCAGCATCGGAACCGCGCATGCTTTTGATGAATGCCGAAACAGTGTCGTAGTGCTGTTCCCCGGTTTTGTCGTAGAGCGGAGCTTGAGCATTGCTCAGATACTGGCTCACTTCATCAACTGTGGCGGGTTTTTTCTGTGGGCCGCGGGCATCATGAAATGCTTCGCACCAATTCAGAAGTCGACGGGCATCTCCGCCAGATAGGTGAACGAGTTTCGCTTTAGCTGCTGGTTCAAAGGTGATGCCTAGTGCAGCTTCGGCTCGGTTTGCTAATGTCGTCAGTCCAGCCTTGGAGAGTGGTGGGAAGACAACAACTCTGAGCCTTGAGAGTAACGCTCCGTTGAGTGCGAAAGATGGATTCTCGGTGGTCGCGCCGACTAGAACAATCGTTCCAGCTTCCACGTGTGGCAGAAAGGCATCTTGCTGAGCTTTGTTAAAACGGTGGATCTCATCTACAAACAGAAGCGTTGGTCCCTGTCGTTTTTGAGCCTCTGCAACAATGGCACGCACTTCCTGTACGCCACCGAGCACTGCCGAGAATTCAACAAATGGTATGCGGAAGCTCGCGCCAATCAGCTTAGCCAGCGTCGTTTTGCCGGTGCCGGGTGGTCCCCAGAGTACCAGTGATGGCGGTCTGCCTTGTCCAGACCGTAGCTGTTTCAGCAAGGCGGCATCGAAACTCTCGCCGGCCTGGAAGTCGTCCCAGGTTTGTGGTCGCAGCCGTTCTGCCAATGGTGCATGAGCAGATGCTGCTTTGGACTTTCGAGGCTGCACGGTTTCATCATCAAATAGGCCAGGCATGGCATAGCTCCACCAGTCCATGTCTACTTTCGTCAAGTTCAACTGAGTGTCAAGCTGTACAAGCTGGAGAACTATCACTCGACATGATGCGTACCATAAAGTATGGATAGTTTTTTGGTGTGTTGATGTGCCGATGGAGTTCGCTGGTGATTTTAACTGCAGCACTGATGCCTAACAGTTCATTGACACCTTCCAATAACGGTAACGGCAATGGCAATAAATGGGGCAAGTCTGCGGGCGTACCCGAAGTCATTCGTTTCCTGGAAGGTCCCCAGACACGCCGAGCGGAGCTTTTTCGGGCCTTTCGTATTTTCTGGGAATTGATCAAAGGTTTCCGTGCGCTTCACTTCGTTGGCCCATGCGTTACCGTTTTTGGATCGGCTCGTTTTTCAGAAGATCACCCGTATTACATTCAGGCACGAGAATGTGGAAGACTTCTCGCTCAAGCTGGTTTCTCCATCATGACGGGCGGTGGTCCAGGGATTATGGAAGCGGCCAACCGTGGCGCCAAGGATGTAGGCGGCCGCTCGATCGGCTGCAATATCGTCCTCCCTCATGAGCAGAAGCCTAATCCGTATCTGGATAAATTCATTGAGTTCAATTACTTTTTCGTTCGCAAGGTCATGCTAGTGAAGTACTCCTATGCCTTCATTATCTGTCCAGGAGGATTTGGTACTCTGGATGAACTGTTTGAAACGGCAACATTAATCCAGACAGGGAAGATCAGTAACTTCCCATTGGTCCTTCTGGGCAAGTCGTACTGGGAACCAATGATGGATTTCCTCAAAACCATGGTATCTGCACGAACCATCAGCCAGGGGGACTTTGATCGTATTCTTGTGACTGATGATGTGGAAAATGCAGTGAAAACCGTGACTGAGGTTGCTACGCAAAACTACGGCTTGAGTTACAGTAAACCCAAACGACGCTGGTGGCTGGGTGAATAATCGTTCAGATATCTCTGGAATTATTTAACTTCTCAAACTTGATGTCGATATCGGCTGATGCTTCGGCCGATAGGTCCGATGCCGCTTATACTTAGACATTTCCTTCCCCCATGATGGTGGGATAAATAATCCCATGGAGGGGCATTATGATTTTTGAATTCACACTGAAACCTGCCATTCTTCCTACGTTGGTAGGGTTCCTGGTATTGGCACGCGAGTTGTCGTTACTGGTTACTCGGCTGTCCAGCAAGAAACTGGTGAAAGTGAAAGTCACCGATCGCTACACTCTTCTCAACATCTGGATGACAATCCTTGGCGGTATGCTGCTGGCGAGCCCCTACCCTTTCATGAAAGGTGGGATGGAGCAGTTTTCGTTTGAGTTCAATCGCCTCGGTGTCGGGTTGGTCTTTGGTGTGCTGCTTGCAGGCATCCTGCTTCGCTGGTGGGCCATTCATTGCCTCGGAAAGTTCTTCACCGTGAATGTAGCTGTTCATACCGGTCACAAGGTGATTAACACTGGTCCATACATGCTGCTTCGTCATCCATCCTACACCGGATTGCTGATGGAGATCCTGGCGGTGGCACTCGCGTATCAGAACCTTATCAGCCTAACGATCATCATGATCCCCACCACGCTCGTATTACTCCGCCGCATCCGCCATGAAGAACGAGTGCTGAAACGTGCCCTGGGCAATGATTACCGAGAGTATTTGAAGCACACCTATACGTTGGTGCCGTTTGTGTATTAGTATGTAGTTATCTCGCTTCGCAGAGATGACAACGACGAGTAGAGTCTGTCACACCAACCGACGCGTGAGCAAGGGAAGGTCTCGCGACACGGGTATGTCAATATCCATCAACAAGTAGTAGTTCTTGCCATCCCGCGGTCTTACCTGGCTCGTACTGCGGGCTGCCATTGAAATGGAATCTCACCGTCGCAGTCATCACGCTGGAGCGTGATGACTACTAGCTTTCCATATTTTCCCATTTTCCCTGTTAACACCCAGCTCCGTTTGGCAGTTCCTTTCTCAGGGACAGTCCAATTCAAGTTACTCAGACACTGAGTATGGGGTGAAACATGCAAAAACGTCGCAGTCCGCATCGATCGTTACTGCATCTGGAACGGCTCGAAGACCGCACAGTGCCGGCAGCGCCGGTCAACAGCTTTCCGGGTACCCAAACCGTTATTGAAGAGAATGCACTGGTCTTCTCGGCGGCTAATGGAAACGGCCTGTCCTTTACTGATGCAGATGGCCCGGGGCCTTATCAAGTGGAACTCGTTGTTCAGACGAATCCCAACAGTGCTACGGTTGCAGGGGCACTGACGGTTGCTAATACGGCAGGTGTTACGATCTCCGGCAACGCTACAAATGCATTGACCATCCTTGGTAATATTGCCGATGTCCACACCGCTCTTGATACCCTGACTTTGGTGCCGTCGATCAACCTCGAAGGCCAGTTACGATTGGTTTTTGAAACGCACGATGATTTTGGAGGCGGTCAGGCAGATACCGATTTCATCAACATCAACGTCACACCAAACCAGAGTCCTACTAACATCAAGCCTGGAACGCAGACTACGTCACTGAACACACCGTTGCCTTTTTCGAGTGCAACGGGCAATGCGCTCTCGGTCACTGATCCCGATGGTCCCGGGCTCTTTCAAGTGGAATTGAATCTTGTTGACACAGCCAGCCCTCCGGTGTCGGCAGGTGTTCTCAGCCTTTCCAATATCAGTGGTCTCACCATAACTGGAAATAACACGAATGCCGTGACATTGGTTGGCAGCCTTTCCAACGTCAATACCGCCTTGAACACTCTGGTGTATCATCCCGCTACGGGATACACCGGGCAGGCGCGACTCGTGATTGAATCCCAAGACTCGACACTGAACCCGGATCGAAGCGATACTGATTTCATCAACATTAACGTGGTTCTGGACCTGTCACCATCGAATGTCACTCTCGCCGCACCAAGCTCAGTGAATGAGAACGGCCAGATCACGCTGAATGGTACGTTCACCAATCCCGATGGCGATGCCCACACCGTCGTCATTGATTTCGGCGATGGTTCTGCTCCGGTAACCCTCAACCTGGCTGCTGGTGAGAACTCTTTCTCCACCACGCATACCTACCTCGATGATGCTCCCAGCGGCACCAGTAGTGATGTGAAGACCATCACCGCATCGGTTTTCGATGGCACCAATAGCGCTCAGAGCACTCGGCAGATCACTGTCAACAACGTCGCTCCCTCCAATGTTACCATCTCAGCCACTCCCACCTTCCCCGGTGGAGCCAGCACGATCACCGTTACCTTCACCGATCCTGGCACGCTCGATCCCAAACTGATTGCGTTTGACTTTGGCGACGGCTCTCCATTTCAAAACTTTGGCGTGGCACCGGGGCAAACCAGTTTTACGACCACCCACACCTATTCTTCTGCAGGCACCTTCACCATCACGGCCACGGTTCGCGACGATGATCTCGGCGAGGCCATACCAGTGCAAACGACGGTGAATGTCATCAACCAGGTTCCCGTCGTCACCCCGCCAACAAATCAGGCAACTTCGGAAGGCTACCTCGGTACGTTCGCGCTGGGCTCGTTCACCGATGCCAACAACAGCGGTAACTACACGGTCAATATCAACTGGGGCGATGGCACGCCGGACACAACCTTCAGTCAAGCCATTGCGGGAGACATCACCCTGCAGGATCACGCGTTTACCCAGGATGGCGTCTTCACGGTGACGATCACCGTTACTGACGTGGATGGTGCTTCAACTCCTGCGACCTTTACACACTTTGTCAGCAATGTACTGCCCAACCGGACCCCACCTGCAACGCAATCGGCACTGGCGGGTATCAGCCAGCTCTTCAACCTTGGCAGCTTCGTTGATCCCGGTGCTGATGCCCCGTGGGGTATTGTGGTGAACTGGGGCGACGGTACCCCCAATACCACATTTCAGGTCAACTCACCAGGTGATATTCCTCCTCAAGGCCATACCTACGCCACCGATGGTAACTTCACCATTGTGGTGAATGTCAGCGATGACGATGGCACCCAGGCGACCAGTTCACTGGTGACGGTTGCCAATCCACTGCCCATCGTCACGCCTCCCGTGCCACAGACTTCTACCGAGGGTGCCTCCACACAGTTCCTCCTGGGTGCCTTCACCGATGTCAACAACTCCGGCAACTATACCGTCACCTTGAACTGGGGTGATGGCACGCCTGGCACGGTGTTCAACCAAACCAACACCGGTGCTATCACGTTACAGAACCACGCCTACGCCCAGGATGGCAACTTCACTGTTACCATCACCGTGAGCGATGTCGATGGCACCTCGGTTCCGGTCAGCTTCCAAGCCACTGTGCAGAATGTGCTGCCCATCGCTGTCGATTCGCCTGACCAGTTTGCTGTGGCAACCATTGCCCAGAGCTTCGATTTGGGTAGTTTCAGCGATCCAGGTGACGATGCTCCGTGGACAGTCACCGTGAACTGGGGTGATGGCTCGCCTGATGGTACCTTCACGGTGAACGCGCCCGGTAGTCTACCTCCTCTGACGCATGCCTTTGCAACGGCAGGAACTTTCAATGTCGTTGTCACCGTTCACGATGACGATGGCTTTGGTACCTCCGATTACCTTGTAACCGTGATCCCTCCTGAAGCCCATGTACTCGGCAACGTCTTCCGTGACTTCAATCGTGATGGCAGCTTCAACACCACCGACCGTGGTCAATCGGGCGTTGTCGTCTTTGCGGATCGCGATGGCGATGGCATACTCGATGCCAATGAACCGACAGCCACCACCGATCTGAATGGTAATTACGATCTCACTGTGGGCTTTGAAGGTGCTGTCCGGGTTCGTCAGGTATTGCCAGAGGGCTTCACGCAAACGACCGGTGATCCCGCCCCGGTCAACGTCAACTTTGGCGACACGGTATCAGTTGAAGCACTGGGGCTTGGTCGTATTGTCAAACCAGTGATTGCTGTCGCAGGGCGAACCGGGAACCAGCCTTTCGTTCAGGTACGGGAAGTTGATGGCACGTTGCGATTCAGCTTTACGCCCTATGCCACGGTCAAAACTGCTCTTAAGGATGTGCGACTGGCCACGGGCGATGTGAATGACGATGGCATCGAAGACATCTTCGCAGTGCCCGGCCCCGGTATCGCAGGTGCAATCTCCATCTTCAGCGGAGCTGACGGTAGTCTGCTGCGGGTGTTCTCAGGTTTCTCCTTCCCCTATACCAGGGGGCTTTCGGTAGCAGCGGGTGATGTCAATGGTGATGGTGTGGCTGATGTCTGGGTTGGCACCGATCCTGGAGCAGGCCCGGTGGTGCGAGTCTTCGATGGGGCAACTGCGACCCTGCTGAGGAGTTTCACACCTGTGAATACCACCCAGGCCAGCGGAGTTCGAGTAGCTGCTGGCGATGTGAATGGCGATGTCGTGATCGATATCATCACCAC
>CAYPJB010000119.1:0-10880 GCA_964410845.1 uncultured Bacteroidales bacterium
CAGGCAGCTCTCGAGATTCGCCGAGTGCTTCGTCCCGGTGGGGTCGCAGTCTTTTGTGAACCCTGGGGTGGCAACCCGATTCTCGAATGGGCACGACGTACTTTGCCTTATGTTGGCAAGGAACGCACGGTGGACGAGAAGCCACTGCTTCCGCAGGAATTGGAACTTCTTCGCCAGGGCTTCCCCACGATGGAGGTGGAACACGTCCAATTACTGGGCATGATCCGTCGAGCCTGGCGACAGATGCCGGGACTGAACCTGCTCGACCGCTTTGATGCAGCACTGTTACGGCACCATCGCGTATTGCGGATTGGGTGTCGCTATGTGGTGATCACGCTTGCCACTTGTTCCCCTCTCCCCACCGGGGCGAGGGGGTAGGGGTGAGGGGCTTGTTCTCATTGCTTATATCAAGCTGCTGTTTGTGTGCTGCTCTTTCTCTCGATGGTGATTGGTGCAGTGACTGGTGTTGTAGGCGTCACTTCGTGTGCGCGATTTTCATAATTAGCGGGGGTGGTGGTTGTTTGAATAGTACTGGTGGTGGGTTCCATAGCTGGTGGAGTTTTGGCAGCAGGTTGCTTGCTGGGTTTGGTCGGCAGATCATGGGCGGGAGACTTCGCCGGGCGGACATGTTCAGTGGGTTGTTTCTCCAGCAGTTCAGCTTTATCGCCGGTGAACTTCAGATGGAACTGCTTGCCGATGGGACCGAGTTTGTGACGGATGATGGTAACCACTCGTTCCGCAGGCGACTTGGGATGCCAGTGCATGGCCAGGGCAAAGGCGCAGAGATCGGAGCCGATGCGAGTGAAGTGGCCATAGGCCCGGCTTTCGTGGAAGCCCTGGTTACGGGTAACGATGATGGTGCACTGAAAGCGGTTGGCCAGTTCGTGCAGCAGCTGCCAGAACTGCCGACTGATCCTGGCATCAGCAGTGGGAGCATCGGCGAGGATGTCTTCCAGACCATCAATTATCATGCAATGGGGCTGCTTCTCGCGGAGGGCTTCAGTGATACAGTTCAACAGATCGACATAGATATGCCTGCTTTGCAGAGGACGTGCTTCCTGGTCGAAGGTGACGGCATGGAGTTGGCTGAAGTTGGCCCGTTGACGTTGCAGGAAAAGGTCTCGACTCTGAGTCTGCCGCTGGCTGCTGAGGTAGAGGATGGTCCGTTTCCTGTTTTGCTCCGTGATCCGCTGGCTCAGCAAAGCCAGCAGAGCCGTTTTACCCACGCTGGCGTAGCCATCGAGGAGGACGACTTGATTGCGGGGTAGCAGCCCCTCGAGTAACCAGGGATTGATGTTATTCTCGACAGGCGGGCGGAGGGGTGTGACCAGACTCATGACTTATCTCCACAGTAAATGACATGTATTCACTGTAGGTGATAATTGGTGGAGGTGGGTAGTGTACAAATTAGAAAATGTTGGAAGTGGGAGTCTGAGCAAGGTCGATCAGGAAGTCTCGTCATCAGAAGCAGCAACGCCAGGCTGATATGCCTGGCGTTGAGAGAACTATACACACGTTTCTATTGATGTAGTCTGCGTCTCCTGAGCCAGCCTCCGAACTTTCTGGAATAAATACCCGCGCCAATAATGCCAGCCGTGCAGGCAAAAATAATGGTCTGAGGTTCAGGTACCGCAGCGAAACCTGTCACCACAATGAGTTGATCGCCTCCGCCGAAAGTGGAGAAAAGGAAATCGCCTGATACGGGATCAATGACAGCACCTTCTGCCCCGGAGAGACCAGTAATAAAATCCTGTCTGGTGCTGGGGTCTGGATGACCATTGGCATCGAGTTCGTAAGCAGCGACAAATCCTGCGGCCCATTCACTGATGAGAACGCTGGGAGTCGGAAACAGTGCCGAACCCTGCGGCACAAAAATTAACCCTTCGGGTCCACCAGAGGTAGTTGTTTGTTGAACCACATTGAGGATATCAAATGTACCTGAACCGTCTGGCGAAAGGTCAGCAGTATAGTAACCTCCGGTGGAATACGACACGATACGCAATCCGCCTGCTCCCGGGAACCCGGCTGGGACAAACTGGAGTGTCCCCGTAGAAGAGCCCACTCCCAAAGGTGTCAGATCAATGGTCTTATCCGGAGCGCTGCTGCCGGGGAGATATTGAAGAACATTGTTGTCACTATAGGTGGTTGCGAAAAGGACTCCGCCCGGGCCGTATGCCAATCCACCGTCGATATTCGGTGCAGTGGCATAGAGGGAAGCAGTGCCGGAAAACACTGTGATGTGATTGTTACTGTCACGCGTCACATCTATCTGATAAATCCCACCACCGGGATTGTTTGCCGATCCGCCCACCAGCAAAGTGTTGGGACTGCCAGCGAGGAAAGTGATGCCTCCGTAGGGTGTTGGCACCCCGGGAATACTTCCCACGCTGGAAAGTGAGTAGTTCGTATCGTACGGTGGCGCGAGAGTTTGAGAATAAGCACACGCTGGCAGTAAGGCTACCAGTACACCAAGTGTGCTCCTCCATTCTGCAATATGCATCGTTGCTCCAAATGGTGGGGAATTCAAAGTATCTGAAAATAGCATAGCGAATTGATGAATACAAGAAAATATATGATGGGGGTAGATGTTCTGGAAAGCCAGAGTGCCTCCCGCAGGGCAGATGGACCGGCGAAAAGTGTCCACCAAATAAAAATGCCTGACTCATCGTCAGGCAATGCAGTTCAGGCATCGTTACCAAAGGCACGGTGAGAGCTCACTGCTGCCAATAGTCAGGATCGAACCGTTCGGCGTCTACGGCTATTCCATCCGGCGGCACAACCGGCCACTGCGACCAGGCTGATCATGGCCCAGGTGGCTGGCTCTGGTACCGCTGCGGTTATTGTCATGTTGATACCAGCGAATTCGCCCGATGCTGATGTGCGTACGAGTTGATACATGATGGTGTCTCCCGGCACCACACTGATGCTAGTGAGCACGGAAGCTCCTCCACTGCCTGCAGCAAAGTCAAAAGGTGATGCCCTGTTGAATACATCGCCATTAGTAATGACCCCTGAAGTCAACTGCGTGTTGTTTTTCCAGATGGACCAGGTATTACCGCGTCCGATGTCGCGTCCGAGCCAAGTATTCCCTGTGACATCGATGAATCCAGTAATGGTACTCGTCCAGATAATGTTGCCTTCACCGTTTCCCACGCCATTGCCATCGTCGCGCGAGTGTAGAACAATGTCTCCTTGCTGCCAGTCATGAGTAAACGTTTCCGTGCCATTGCTGCGGAAGATAAAGGGAATGCGATTGGTCCCATTTTCGGAACGAGCCCATCCAGGTTGTGGGCTGCTCCAGCCACCAAGACTGCTTTGCCAGGATGCTACTGCAGGGAGAGCATTATTTCCTTCGCGATAAGTCCATGCTCCATTGGGATTGTTCGTGTCGCTCCAGTCAAGTTTCAAATCACCCAGCACCTGGGCTTGAACTGCAGCCAGGCTGATTAGTGTGATCACAAGAGACAACGAGAATCGGCGGGTTGTTGGCATGGGAAGGACCACCAGAATAATTTGACTCGTTGGACGTGAGTATAACTGGATGCAAGTTGATGTCAATGAAGAATATCGTCCTCGCATTACTTTGTTATTGTTGAAACGCTAGAGCTCTCGAAGCAACAATTTACAATCTTCGCGTGGTCTCCCCTGGCTCGCGCCACGGGCTGCCTAAGTGATGCATCTCTAACAAATTCAGGGCCATGGACATCCCAGACGCAAACCAGTGGGGCAGACGACTCTCTTTTGGTTTTGCTAATTGAGTGTTACTTATTACCGACTCTCCGATGGTTCATGCAAATCGTACATTAATCTGTTCGTGATTACCATTGCTACCTGAAAGTTGGAAGCATCGCATGCCCTTCGCTAAAGTCGAAACCTCTATCAACTTCGCCGCTCAGGAAAACGAGATCCTGGCCTTCTGGGACAAGATTCGTGCTTTCGAGAAGTTACAGGAACTGAGGGCCAAGGGGCCTCGTTGGTCGTTCCTGGATGGGCCGATTACGGCAAATAACCCGATGGGCGTGCATCATGCGTGGGGGCGAACGTATAAGGATGCGTTCCAGCGGTATCAGTCGATGCTCGGCAAGCATCTGCGGTACCAGAACGGCTTCGATTGCCAGGGGCTATGGGTGGAAGTGGAGGTGGAGAAATCCAAGAACCTCAAATCGAAACGGGACATCGAGAACCTGGTACCTGGCGATCCGTTTGCGAGTATTGATCTGTTCGTGACTGAGTGCAAGAACCGGGTGGATACCTTTGCGAAGAAGCAGACCGAGCAGTCGATCCGGCTAGGCTACTGGATGGATTGGGATCGCGAGGAGGATTGGCAGAAGAAGCCTGACGACCGTCGCAGCTACTTCACGATGGCGGAACGGAACAACTATGCCATCTGGGGCTTCCTGAAGAAGTGTCATGATCGCAAGTTGGTCTATCACAGCTACGATGCGATGCCCTGGTGTCCACGATGTGGAGTGGGCCTGTCACAGATGGAGATGGCAGAGGGGTACAAGAACGTTGCGCATAACGCGGTGTTTGTGAAGTTCCCACTACGTGGCAAGCCTGGTGAGAACCTTCTCGTCTGGACCACCACACCGTGGACGCTCTCTTCCAATGTGGGTGCTGCTGTTAATCCCAAGCTCACCTATCTGAAAGTGAAGCATAAGGACGAGATACTCTACATCGCCAAGGGGGCGCTGACGACGGCTCGGCGGGAGGAAGACTTCAAGCGTGGAGAATGGGTGGATGGGGTGCCCAAGCTGCGGCCTATTGCACAGCATCTGAAAGAGAAAGGTGGCTACGAAGTCGTGGGCGAGGTGCTGGGCGAACAGATGCTCGGCTGGCAGTATGATGGTCCGTACGATCATCTGCCTGCTCAGGATCATCCGTTTGGCTACCCCGAAGAAGTGGCCCGTGTGGCGGAGAAGCTGAAGTGGTGTCCGCAGGTATCGAGCAAGGCTGTTCACAAGGTCATCCCGTGGGAAGACGTGGGCGAGACCGAAGGTACCGGCATCGTTCATATCGCCCCGGGTTGCGGTAAGGAAGACTTCGGGTTGGGAAAGACGCATGGCTTGCCTCCCATTGCACCGCTCAGCGAAGAAGGTGTTTACCTTGATGGCTTTGGCCCGCTCACGGGCAAGGCTGCCTATGAACACAGTACTGCCGATTGGGTGCTGGAAGATCTGAAGACCCGCAACTTGCTTGTCTCCTTCGAACGCTATCCGCACAGCTACCCGCACTGCTGGCGCTGCAAGACCGAGTTGCTGTTCCGCCTCGTCGATGAATGGTTCATCTCGATGAGCTGGCGACAGGAGATCATGGATGTCGTCAACCGTGCCACGTTCCTGCCTGAGCAGATCAATGGCAAAGCCCGCGAGCTGGATTGGCTCAAGAACATGGGCGACTGGATGATCAGCAAGAAACGCTACTGGGGCCTGGCGCTGCCGATCTGGGTGGACGAAGCGACCGGAGACTTTGAAGTCATCGGCAGCTATGAGGAATTGAAGGAAAGGGCGGTGGAAGGCTGGGATCAGTTTGCAGGCCATTCGCCTCACCGGCCCTGGATCGACAAGATCAAGATCAAGAGCAAGACCACCGGCAACCTCATGTCGCGTATCGGCGATGTCGGGAACCCCTGGCTGGATGCAGGCATCGTGCCGTTCTCGACGATGGGTTATGCCGAGAACAAGGCCGAGTGGCAGAAGTGGTTCCCTGCTGATTTCATCACCGAGTGCTTCCCGGGCCAGTTCAAGAACTGGTTCTATGCCCTCTTGGCCATGAGCACGATGCTGGAGAATCAGCCGCCTTTCAAGGTGCTGCTCGGGCATGGGCTTGTCCGCGATGAGAAGGGCGAGGAGATGCACAAGTCGGCAGGCAACTCCATTCCTTTCGAAGGTGCTGCTGAGCTGGGCTATACGGTGGCTTACCGTGATTTGAAAGCCAATGAAACGCCGGAGGCGGCGCTGAAGACGCCACTGCCCTCGTCAGCCATCGGTTGGGAGATTGGCGATGTCGTTCACCATGGCAAAGCCTTCAAGGCCCTGCTGGCCAAGTATCCGCCGATGGGCGCTGACGTGATGCGCTGGCTCTATTGCCGCACCAACCCGGCCAGCAACATCAACTTCGGTCCTGGCCCCGCTGATGAAGTCCGCAGTAAGGTGGTGATGAAGCTGTGGAACACGTATGCGTTCTTTGTCAACTATGCACGGCTCGATGGGTTTGATCCATCAACACCACAGGTACCCGTTGCGGAGCGAAGTGATCTCGACCGCTGGATTCTCTCGGATATGCAGCTCTTGATCCAGCAAGCCCACAAGGCATTCGAGGAGTACAACCTGCCTGCCTTCGTGCTGGCTGCGGAGCAGTTCATTGATGATAAGCTGAGCAACTGGTATGTACGACGAAGCCGCCGCCGTTTCTGGAGAGGCAAGAGTGCGGGGGATATGGACAAGCTTTCAGCATACCAGACGCTCTACACCGTACTGGTGACGCTGACGAAGCTGATGGCTCCCATCGTACCGTTCTTTACGGAGGCGATGTATCAGAATCTGGTTTTGTCTCCCCTCTCCCCTGGCGGGAGAGGGGCCGGGGGTGAGGGGGCTGCAGAGAGTGTACACCATTGCAACTACCCACAAGCAGATCAATCGCTGCTGGATGAGAAGCTTTCCCAGGAGATGGATGCACTGCTGCGTATCGTCTCACTAGGCAGCGCTGCCCGTAACACGGCTAAGATCAAGGTACGTCAGCCGCTGGCGGAACTGAAGGTGCAGCCTGCTGATGAGGCAGATGCATCAGCAGTGAAGCGATTTGCGGAGCAGATCAAGGAAGAGCTGAATGTGAAGGCAGTCAGCCTGCATGTTCCGGTCAAGCCCCTGCTCACCATGCAGATCAAAGCCAACCTCAAGACCCTTGGTCCCAAGGCTGGTGCCAAGTTACAGGAGATCAAGAAACAGATCGAAGCGGGGCCACCTGAGATGCTGGCTATTGCCAGTGGTGCTGCCGCGAGCCATACCATGACCGCTGGTGAGGTGACGGTGGAAATCACTGCTGTTGACTTAAACAGCACTCCAGTAGGTAACGAAGGTTGGGTCGGCGTGGTCGATAAGAACACGCAAGTCGCCATCGATACTCGCCTGACCAAGGAGCTGAAGGAGGAAGGCCTGGCTCGCGAAGTCATCCGCCAGGTGCAGGACCTTCGCAAGAAGTCGGACCTGCAGATGGAGGATCGTATTGCCCTCGTATTGCAAACCACTTCACCAGAACTGAACGAAGCGATCGCCACCTTCAAGGACTACATCGCCAGCGAAACGCTGACAAGGGAATGGCCTGCCTCACCGCCCGCTGATGCGTTCACGACGGAAGTGAAAGCGGAGGGGATGGGCTTGGTGATTTCGTTGAGGAAGGTGGAGTAATTGCTCTTGAGGTTGGTACTAACTATTGGTACTATATTATATGCAGATATACGACTTCCGAGAGATGGAAGACTTTACCAGGAATTGGCATAGGCTGAATCTTTCCGATGATGATCTAGCGGCTTTGCAACTCCGTTTGATGATCAATCCGGAAGAAGGCAAAGTAATTCCTGGTATGAAAGGACTGCGAAAGCTTCGTATTCGTGCCTCCGGGCGTGGAAAGCGGGGTGGAGCTCGAGTTCTCTATATCGTTTATCGTACCAGTCAGTTAATAGCTCTTCATGATGTCTATACCAAGAACGAGTGATCACATGAGCACACTTACAAAGCCACGATCCAAGTCGTCATTCAAAGAACGTGAACAACGAATCATTCAGCGAGCTATTAAGGCTCATGACCGATTTCAGGAACAACTGGAAAAGAACGAATGGATTGAAGTGACACGCGTTCATCCTGATGGTCGTCGTGAAAAGCTTAAAGTTCGAGGTCATGATATCCTGGCCAGGTCTGAGCCGGAGCCACTAAGTGCTGACGAACTCAAGAAGAAACGCGAATCCATGCAAATGACGCAGGAACAATTCGCCCGCTGGCTGATGGTCTCCATCGCCACGGTGCGGAACTGGGAACAGAAGACGGGTTTGCCTCGTGGGCCTGCATTGCGTCTCATTCATGAGCTTACCAAAAATGGTAAAAAGCCTGACTTATCTGGTTTTTGAAATCACCTCTCCCCCCAACTCCACCGCCCACTGCTGTACTCGGGGTTTCACCTTCTGAAACTCGCTCGTGTTTACCATCACGGCCACTGCCACTTTGGAATCAGGCCAGTACATCATGTCGGTCATGTAGCCGGGGAAGAAGCCGCTGTGGCCGTAAGTTTTGCCATGAGGAGTGGGACGGAGGATGACGCCGAGGCCGTATTGGGCATCTCGGCCTAGCATCGGGGCTTTCACGCCTTCGAGCATTACTGGAAGCAGCGACGCATCGAAGGCTTTGCCTTCATACATGAGCTTGCCCCACTTCGCGAGGTCAGCGGTTGTACTCGCCATCCCGCCACCTGTCCATTCAAACTGGGGATTAACGATCATGGATCCATCAGCGTTCAGCATCAGCTCTTTGCCGCCGAAGGGGTTCTGTGGGCCAGCGTAGCCTTGGGCCAGGCCGGGGATGGTGAGGCGGTTAGTGGACATCGTGTGCTTCAGGCCCAGTGGTTCCAGTAGGCGGGTCTTGATCAGGTCTTCGATGCTCTGCCCGGTGATCTTCTCGATGATCATCCCCAGCACGATATAGTTGGTATCGCTGTAGTCCCAGCCTTGGCCAGCTTCGAACCTGGGCTTCTTTCCGAAGACATACTCGAGACGTTCGACAGGCTTCCATTCTTTGGTTGGCGACTTGGTCAGATCGGTGGTGAACTTGGGGTCGAGTTCGTAGCGCATGATGCCACTGGTGTGGTTCATCAGGTGCTTCACGGTGATATCCTTGGCATTGGGTAACTTCTCGAACCACGGCTCCTGACCCAGGTAAGTGGATACCTTCTCATCCAGGCTCATCTTCTTCTCGTGAACCAGTTGCAGGGCAATCGCAGCCACGTAGGTCTTGCCCACGCTGCCTTGAATGAGGAGTGTATCGGGTGTCATCGGCTTCTTCGCTTCGCGATCCGCATCGCCTGCCACTGCGGTGATGATGTTACCATCGGGTAAGGCGACCGCTGCGGAGACGCCACCGGGCAGGTTCGATTGCTTCACAAGATTATCGAGCTTGCTTTGCAGCCTGCGCTGGAGTTCGGCGCGATCAGCCTGGGCGTGTGCTGATTGAACAAAATTGATGCTGGCCAGCAGAATCACAATTCGAAGAAAGAGGTGTCGCATGGCATCACCGAGTGGGAGGAAAAGTGCCTTTATGCTATCCAGAGCGTGTGAAATACTGGTGAATAGTTGCTGTACGATAACTTGTAGCAAGTATTCGCCTGAGAGGTTAGTATGATAAGCTAAAGATCCATTTACGGAGTTGAGTCTATGTCACGGGTGGCAGTCATCCTCAGCGGTGCTGGTGTGTATGACGGTAGCGAAATCTACGAGACCGTGCTTACGCTCATTGCACTCGACAAGGCCGGCGCCCAGGTCACCTGCCTGGCCCCGGACAAGATGTTTGCGGTGATCAACCATCTGACGGGCAAGCCCAGTGGTGAAGAACGCAATGTCCTGGTGGAATCCGCTCGGGTTGTCCGAGGCAAAGTGACGGATCTTGCCAAGGTCGATCCTGCCGACTTCGACGCAGTCATCCTGCCCGGTGGTTTCGGAGCAGCCAAGAACCTGTCAACCTATGCCACCCAGGGAGCACATTGTGATGTTGATCCCACGCTTCGCAAGTTCCTCACTGGAATGAACCGGGCCGGCAAGCCTATTGGTGCCATCTGCATTGCCCCGGTCATCCTGGCCAAGGCCCTGGGCATGAACGGTTCGCCCCGGCTGACCATCGGCACCGATCCCGATACCGCCAATCACATCGAATCGCTGGGGGCAGAGCATATCAGTTGCCCGGTGGATGATGTGGTGATCGATGCCGATCAAAAGATTGTCACCACCCCGGCCTACATGCTGGCGCATCGCATTGGCGAGGCAGCACAAGGCATCAACAAGCTCGTGCATGAAGTGATGAAACTGGCTCAGGCCAATGCACCGCGCCGTCCGTCTTTGTAAACGAATTCGAGATCATGCAGAAGAAACCTGAGGTACTCGCCCCCGCCGGCGATTGGGAATGCATCAAAGCAGCAGTAGCCAACGGTGCCGACGCTGTCTATTTCGGGCTGACTTCGTTCAATGCCCGCCATCGTGCCCACAACTTTGAACCTGATGAACTGCCTGCGATCATGCAATATCTGCACGAACGAGGCGTCAAGGGTTACGTCACGTTCAACATCCTGATCTTTGCTCAAGAGTTACCTGCGGCCATCGAACTGCTGACGAAGGCACGTGATGCCCGGGTCGATGCAGTCATTGTGCAGGACATGGGACTGGCCTATGCCATCCAGCAGTTATTGCCTGGCCTGGTGGTACATGGCTCCACCCAGATGACATTGACCGAGCCGTTGGCCATCAATCTGGTGAAGCAGTTGGGCGTGGAGCGGGTGATTCTGGCCCGTGAACTTTCAGCGACTGAAGTGGGCAAGATTCATCAAGCGACGGAGATGCCTCTCGAAGTGTTTGTGCATGGTGCTCTCTGCGTAGCTTACTCGGGCCAGTGTCTGACATCGGAAGCACTCGGCGGACGGAGTGCTAACAGGGGCCAATGTGCCCAAGCTTGCAGGCTGCCTTATGAACTGATCGTCGATGGCCAGAAGAAGGAACTGGGCGACCGGGCTTATCTGCTGAGTCCGCAGGACTTGGCTGCTCATGAATTGGTTCCATCACTCATCGATCAAGGTGTGGTCAGCTTCAAGATCGAAGGTCGCCTCAAGAAGGCGGACTATGTTGCAGC
>CAYPJB010000120.1:0-10848 GCA_964410845.1 uncultured Bacteroidales bacterium
AGATTGGCAGCACGCTTGGGTATGTTAAGCTAACGGTTATGGAAATCTCCGCACATTACGTCACGCCACCTCATCGATGCAGCTACCTGCCGACTGAGACGGCGATGCTGGAATATGTTGAATGCCAGAAACTCTCGGTTGCAGAGTACGGCGAACTACTGGAAAAAGGCTGGCGTCGGTTTGGGCAGTCTCTGTTCCGGCCACGTTGTCCTTTCTGCACAGCGTGCTGGTCGCTGCGGGTGCTGGTGAATGACTTCACCATGAACCGCAGCCAGAAACGGAATCAACGAGAGAATCAGAACCGGGTACGACTGGTTATCGGAGCGCCGGTTGCAGATGACAAACGGCTGGCATTACATGATGCATTCCATTCACATCAGGCAGAAGAGATAGGTTGGCCCAAGTATCCACCCAAGGATGTCAGTTCGTATATCTCCAGTTTCGTCAGTAACCCGATACCTACCGAAGAGTGGTGCTATTACGATGGCGACAAGCTCATCGGAGTCGGGTATGTCGATGTGGTGCCGAACGGGCTTTCTGCGATTTACTATTTCCATGATCCAGCCTATCGCCATTGGGGTCTGGGGACATGGAATGTGATCAATGTCATTCACCAGGCATTGGACCGGAAGATACCATACGCCTACCTGGGGTATTTCGTCTCAGGTTGCAGATCGCTCGAGTACAAGGCACGCTTCACGCCCTACGAAGCACACGACCCCACCACGGGAACATGGAGGCTGGCTTTGGTGGATGAGTGACTTATTTGACAGCATGTTCTACAAGTAGAAATCACCCGGGATGAACGCGTTCCAGAAGATGCTGTCACTTCGGTTTGCCACTTTTCCCTGATTCAGCAATGGCTGTACAGAGAGCTTGATAGCAAAATTCACCGTCAAGTTGGCTTGCGGACCTGCAGGCGCCTTCAAGAGCGACTGCAAACTCTTGTCTGTCGGTGCTCCTTGAACCGGTGTATCGAAGCTGATGTCCTTCATCGCAGGCGACGTAAAGAGCGTTGGCTTCCCCGCACGCCATTTGATCGTTACTGCGAACTTCAGCTTCGATTTGAAATGTGCAAGGTGATGAAAATTGCCGTTAGGATCCTTGGCAGTGAAGACGGTCCAGAACCGCCTTTCATCCACAACGGTGTGCAGGTAATTCGTCTCATTCGTCTTGTCGTTCTTGATGGTCAAGCCAAACAGACTCATCTGATGATCGCCTGTGCTGGCACTACAGAATTGCTGCGTCAGAGTGTGGCTCATTGTGAATCGCGGCTTGCTTGCAGTCCATGGCGAAAAGTCAGCATCGCTATCGAGCAGTAATGTCTGGGTCAGAGCTGGTGCTTTGGCGTAATTCACTTCGATAAGCCCATGCTCGGTCACCTGCCCGGCATAACAGAGCAATCCTGACTTGATTTCCTGGAATTGGATAAAGCCAAAGTCCCACCCCGAGAATGAAAGCACTCCCATATCGGAGAGAACTTCGACCTGGCCGTCCGCCGTCCAGGCATGGCTCATGTGATTGACCTGTCCCAGCTTGGATTTGTCAAACCCGTTAGTCAGATGAAAGACCAGCCCAGTGCTTCCCAGATGCACAGCAGGCTTGGCCTTGGACGATGCAACAACGATTTTGGCCGTTTCCGGCATGAGCTTATCAGACATGGCGTTCTCACTGCTGTAACTGAAACTGGTGAAACTGTGTCTAACCCGATTTGGCGAGTCGGGCCGTGGTGACGGCAAAATCGCGTGGATTCACAAAGCTGGGAATTTGGGTGATAGAACTGACAGTGAAGAGTTCATCGAGACGACCGATGGTTTGCCGACCGGCAATGCCATCCTGATCGAGATGTTCACGCTTTTGAAACTCCAGCACCGTACGACGAGTCTCATCGCCGAAAATGCCATCAGGTGGCCCCATGCCTCGCCGTGTGGTCACAGGCATGTCGAGCCCATAATCGACGAGTGCCTGCTGCATCCGTCGTACCGCTTCACCCCGTTCTCCCTGCTTGAGCGGTGGCTTATTGTTGGCGGCTGCTTCTAACCGGGGCAGTCCTGCGAATCGATGTGATCGAAGTGCCATGAGAACCTCCTGCCTGCCCTAGGCACAAGCCGGACAGGAAAAGGCCGCTCAATTCACCATAGTCCTCACTGATGAGTGATTTTTCTCTTGATCTACCTAAGGAATAGAGGAAAACGGTAGATCAGAATCTTTCTCTATCAATCCATTGACTGAATCATTGTGGAACCGATCATCATCCTGGTCTTTGTTGTCATCGGCATTGCAGTCGTGGCGCTGGCCATTCATCAACAGATGAAACGCGCCAAATTCTGGGAAGAACTGGCTAGTGAGTGGTCATGTACGCTGTACCGCAGCGACCACTATCGCTTCGCGCAAGCCGAGGAATATCCCCTGTTTCAGCTAGGCGATAGCCGCAAGGTGAATTATCTGCTGGAAAGCGAGCTTGATGGCCAGCAATTGTTCTTCTTTGATTATCAGTACACCACGGGTTCGGGAAAGAATCGTTCCACACATCACCTCTCCTGCATGATGATCGAGACGCCTATCTATGGACCGACTCTGACATTACGGGCAGAAAACTTCTTTGATCGCATTGCAGCGTTTGTAGGGTTCGATGACATTAACTTCGAACTGGAAGAATTTAATCGATCCTTTCGGGTACTCTGTCCGGACAAGAAATTTGCCTACGATGTCTTTCATACCGGGATGATGGAACTCTTTCTTCAGCATCGCGGATTGGTCATGGAGTGGTGTGGGTTCAAGGTACTCTTCTATCTCTCGCCTGGCAGGCAATTCAGCCGAGAAGATGTGATGTGGATGAAGCAGTTCGCCAATGAATTCCTAAATCGCTTGCCGGCGTATCTGAAAGACCAACAGCGAGGAACTTGAAATGGAACCAGTTCAGAAGGTTCTGATCGGCATCGGGGTGATGATACTGCTGGTGATCGCCTATCTCATTGCAACTTATAATCGGTTGGTGAACCTGCGTACGCTGATTGTGAATGCCTGGAGTAACATCGATACTGAACTGAAACGACGGTATGATCTGATCCCCAACCTCGTCTCTACGGTAAAAGGTTATGCTGCCCACGAGCAGGCTGTTCTGGAAAGAGTTACTCAGGCCCGCACCCAGGCAATGCAGATCCATGACGACAGAAGCAAGCAAGCTCGTGATGAAAACCAGCTAGCCAAGGCTGTGCGTGGTGTGCTGGCTGTGGCAGAGAGTTATCCTGAGCTCAAGGCCAGTGAACAGTTCCTCGCATTGCAGGAGGAACTTCGCAATACCGAAGACCGCATTCAGGCGGCTCGTCGTTTCTATAACGGCAACGTCAAGGACAACAACTCACTTGTTCAACAATTTCCCAGTAACGTGCTTGCGCGTCTGTTTGGCTTCGAAACAGCCAGCTTTTTTGAGCTGGAATCTGCCGTAGAGCGTCAGCCAATCAACGTAGGCTTCTAGCAATTTTTCCGAATATATGAGAATGTGACGATATTCCCGCCTCCACTGAAATCGTGACCTATAGTTGGAATGGTTGGTTTCATTGCTCGCCCGTGGAGTTGGGTTACGCATGTCCGTCACATGTATCTCAAACGTCAGTGATTTCTTTCAAGTTCTTCAGCAGAGTGAACTCCTCGACTCCAAGCTGTTGAAGAAATGGAAAAATCGCAGCGATTTACCCTCTGAAGCCAAGCTTCTTGCCAAGCAAATGGTGCTGGAGGGGGATATCACGCTTTTTCAGGGTAACCAGTTGCTACAGGGAAGACACCGAGGCTTCCGCCTGGGTGATTACACCATTCTGAATCTGCTTACCGAAGGCAATAAAGACGCTGTTTATCTTGCCAGGCATCACACGATGAACCGCAAGGTAGCCATCAAAGTGATCAAACTCAATGAAGCGAACTGCGATTCCACTCGGCAACGATTCTTCCGTGAAGCCCGCATCACCGCACTGCTCGATCATACCAACATCGTCAAGGTTTTTGATTTCATCGAAGAGAATGGCCAGCATTGCTTGATTATGGAATACGTAGAGGGCACCAAGCTGCGTGAGATGATTGAACGGCACGGACACGTTCCTTATAGAGATGCGCTGGACTATGTCCGCCAGGCAGCAACTGGTTTACAACACGCACACGATCAAGGCATTATTCACCGTAATATCAATCCCTCCAATCTCCTGCGCGATGGGCACGGCATCGTCAAAATTCTGGACATGGGACATTCCCGATTCACCGACGATGATGTGATGAACGTCACCAAGCTGTACACTGCTCAGTCCATGATGGGTTCGGTGGACTACATTGCCCCTGAACAAGTGCTGGGTGACAAGCTCGATGCCCGCTGCGATATCTATAGTCTGGGTGCCACTCTGTATGCACTGCTTGCCGGTCGGCCACCTTTCCAGGGGAATAGCCTGCAAGTGATGCTGGCTCACCAGGTAGAAAAGCCACCTAGCATCAGTTCCTCACAGCAGAACATGCCAGCAGCAGTGAATTCGATCATCGACAAAATGATGGCTAAAAAGCCAGATGACCGGTTTCAGTCCTGCCTGGAAGTAATTGATGCCATTGATTCGGTGCTAAAATCTGGCACGCAAAAGCGTCCACCTGTGAAATCGACGCCAAGAAAGACGATACCGCCTTTACCAAACGCTCCTGCCCCAGTTCATCCCCGGAAACTCGAGATAGTGCTAGAGCCCGTGCGGAAGAAGGAAAGACAACCAAACCGACTGCCGATGTATATCGGGATTGGTGTGTCGGCTGCAATCGGGGTCTTACTGGGAATTTACTTCATGACGAAGTAAGTACGGTCCAGTGCAGAATCATCGTTGGCGTGTTGGATTGTTAGCGGGCTCGTAAGAACCTGTTTCATATCGTCACTACCAGATTATCCCGATGCACCACCTCTTCGTAGGCACGCTTGCCCAGCTGTTGCAACACCTCTTCCGATTGCTTACCACGAATCTGCCAGACATCACTTGCTGAGTAGTTGGTGAGTCCTCGTGCCAGTTCCTGCCTGTCGATGTCGGTGATGCTGACGACATCCCCTTTCCCGAAGTTCCCAACGACATCTGTAATACCAATTGGCAACAGACTTCTCCCTTTCTCGACCAATGCCCGGCGGGCACCATCATCAACAACCAGTGTGCCTCGAGGTTTGGCGATCAGACCGATCCAGCGTTTCCGGGCACTCACCAGGCCACCACGGGGCAGGAACAAGGTGCCGACCGGTTGGGCTGAGAGTATCTCTTCCAGAATGGCAGGTTCCGATCCGTTTGCCATGATGACTGAATCACCCGCGATCGTTACAAGCCGTGCTGCTTTCAGCTTGCTCCGCATGCCACCGGAACCGAACGTACTCTTGGTATCGCCAGCCAGAGCGGTGATGCTGCTATCAATCTCTGGAACAGTCGTTACCAGTTTGGCGGATGAATCGACCCGTGGATCAGCCGAATACAGACCATCGACATTCGTCAGCAGTATCAGCAGCGGTGCACGCAGCAGATTGGTCACCATCGCGGCTAGTTGATCGTTGTCGCCAAATTTGATCTCCGCCACGCTGACGGTGTCGTTCTCGTTGATGACCGGAATGCAGTTCCATTCAAATAACGTGAGTATGGTATTGCGAACATTCAAACACCGGCTGCGATGATCGAAGTCACTCGCCGTTAAGAGCAGTTGTGATGCGTGGTAACCATAAGGGCTGAAGTATTCTTCGTAGGCAGCCATCAGGGCACATTGGCCAATCGCAGCGGCTGCCTGCAATCGGCGCAGATCAGTTGGGCGGCCAGGAAGTTTGAGCAGACCAATGCCGGCTCCAATAGCGCCGGAACTGACAAGCACTACCTGCTTGCCTTGCTGTCGCAGTCGATGAAGCTGAGCAGCCAGGCCACGGAGTCTATCGTGATTCAGAGTGCCGTTATCGTGAGTGAGGACATTGGTACCCACTTTGACGACGATGGTATGTGCAAAAGCGAGAACTTCCTGGCGAACGGGATCGAGCATGCGTTAACTCTTCTTGAGTAACTTCACTGCTGCATGGAGAACCGGATCGTTGCGGATATCATCCAGCCGAGTTGGCTCATTGGAATCTTCAGGTCGCAGATTGTGTTCGAACCACCAGGCCCGTACCTGCCGACGTACCTGGGCTGGGAGAACCACCTCCACGTCAGGCTTGACACCCCAGTCATCGTTGTTGGTCATGCCAGGCAAACGATTCAGGGCTTTGCCACTGGGCCGGGAGAAAACACCTACTGTCAACCTGTACGAGAAGTAGAAGCCCGTTGCACTGGTAGTGTTGTTCGGAGACTTCACCTGCTGGATGGTTGACTTGCCTCGGGTGCGCTGACCGATCATTTTCGCACGTTCATGATCCTGCAAGGCACTGGCTATCATTTCCGCAGCTCCGGAGGTTTCCGGACCAATGAGCACGGCCAGTGGAATATCCTGACACTGCTTACCCAGGTCGCGTGCTCGAATCTCATTGCTGCTGTTGCCTATTCGCACATTATCATCGTTGTTGGGTTTACGGTAGTTCGTGGTGCTGATCAATGCATTCTTCTCAAGAAAGAAACCTGCCAGCTCAGCTGCTGAATCAGGCACACCTATGGGACTCTCACGCAGATCAAGAACAAGTCCCTTCAAGCCATCTTCGCTGAGTTGATTGACAATCTGCACGATACGATTTACAGACGCATGAATGGCTCCTACTCGCACCAGTGCAATGCGGTGAGGGTAGTCGACCCAGTAATTCCAGTTATCATCCTGCAGATGACGATACCCTGTCAAACTGGTGTCACGATCAAAATCGCTGCCTAGCATCACAATCTCACTCGCTTCCAACTGCTGTCGTGCGGTGCTGATCTCGACTTTCTTCCGCATTCCTTCGAGACTGCGCAGCGTGAGCCCAACTCCCATGCGTCTGCGGGCGGAAAGTGTCATCATCATGTTTACCCTGCTGGTCGGTGTACTGCTGACAATCGGTACTTGATCGACTTCCAGCAGTTCATCTCCCGGACGAACCCCCTGCTTATGGGCAGGACTGTCAAACTCGACATGGCGTACGAAGTAGCTGCCACCTAACGGTTTGTCTTCCAGATGCAGGCCGATCCCACAGCCACTCTCCATCACATTGCGGGTGGTTGAATCGACCTCGGCATAGTTGCTGAAGGCATCAAGTGTCTTGAACAATGCCTGCAGACTCAAGTGGATGCCTCGCTCCCCTTGGATCATCGGCACATCCCCAACAGCACGTCGCGCCAGCAGGATCTTATCCTGTAAATTCTCGCCAGGCTGCGATTCGAGGTAGCGATCAGTATCGCGCACCAGGCCTTCCGGTGGTTCCAGGTTCCCGGCCCGATAGAGTCCGAGCAATGCCCGACCTGCAAGGGCCACAGGAGCAATTTCTTCAAAATGGTAATTCGCGGAAATGGCATTCGCGACATCGTTGACTACTATTGCGAAGAGCCTGGTGCTGCGATCTGCACTGGTGGTACTGGAGGAGAATGGATCTGAAGGAGGTCGAATCCGTTTTTCCTGCGCAACAGTCATGGAGACCAGGGAAATAGTCAACATGGCCACTAAGCATCTGCACCAGAGCATACATCACCTGCTGTGAACTACCCTCACCATCGTACCGGCTGGCACAAAAGAAGAGAAGGCGGAAAGCTCCGGATCGACAAGACTGAAAAATTGTCAAACTCGCGCATTTTGTTCAATCTTCTCTGGCAATGCTTCGTCTAGGAGGGTAGGATTGATTATCGCGATCATTCGGTTCATCATGTCTTGCCGAAGGGTTAGCGATGGGTTGCCTTCAGGTTATCTGAATGTAACTCATTGACACATCTCGGATTCCTGTGATAGGTTGGTGATGCATCCCGCACCATTTCTTGAAGTATTCGTAAGAAATCTGGCGTGCAGCTAGTTCTCTGAATGCTATCATGAATGGACGATTGGAATGAGACATCGACCGAATTAGTGGAGACGTTGCATGGCTGCCAAGGTGCCCGGAGTGTGGGGTATTGACCTCGGTCAAAGCGCCCTTAAAGCCATTCGCCTGGAATTGATCGACGGCACAGTAACAGCGACTGCGTTCGATTACATCGAGCATCCGAAGATTCTCAGCCAGCCCGATGCTGACCCTGATCAGCTGACCCGCGATGCGCTCAATCAGTTCCTTGCACGCAACAGCCTGCAGGGCGATCACATCGCCATCAGCGTTCCCGGACAGACGGGCCTTGCACGATTCGTGAAGCTTCCTCCCGTTGAAGCCAAGAAAATCCCTGACATCGTCAAGTTTGAAGCCAAGCAGCAGATCCCCTTCCCGCTCGACGAAGTCGTCTGGGACTGGCAGAAGATCGGCTCCGATTCCAGCGAGGATTTTGCTGAAAACGAAGTCGGTCTGTTCGCCATGAAGCGTGACATGGTCAATCGCTATCTTCAGGCTTTCCGCGAAGCGATGATCGAAGTACACCACGTCCAGATGGCACCACTCGCCCTGGTCAATTACGTAGCATTCGATCAACTGGGCAAAGGTGCCTACGGCAGCGATGCCCCTGCTGGTGAAGGTGAAGACGACAAAGGCTGCATGGTCGCCGTCGATGTCGGTGTGGATAATTCGAATCTGATCGTTACCGATGGGCAGAAAGTTATCTGGCAGCGCCCTATCCCCATTGGTGGCAATCACTTCACTCGTGCTTTGACGAAGGAAATGAAACTCACCTTTGCCAAGGCGGAACACCTCAAACGCAATGCCACCAAGGCGGAAGATCCCAAGAAGATCTTCCAGGCCATGAAGCCTGTCTTCTCTGATTTCGTCGGTGAACTTCAGCGTTCGTTAGGCTTCTTCACCAACACCCACCGTGGCGCTAATGTCAATCGCATGGTCGGACTGGGCAATGCATTCCGTCTGCCTGGCTTGCAGAAATTCGTCAGCCAGAGCCTCGGCATGGAACTGGAGAAAGTGGAAGACTTCACTCGCCTGGCTGGCGACGACGTCAAGCGAGCGCCAGTCTTTGCTGATAATATTCTGAGCTTTGCCGTCGCTTACGGCCTGGCATTACAGGGGTTGAAGCAGAGCCGCATCCAAACGAATCTGTTGCCCCAGGAGATTCGTGTTGAGCGCATGATTCGTGCGAAGAAGCCGATGGCACTTGCGGGTGCTGCTGCGCTGCTGCTCGGACTGGGTATCTACTCCTGGTCGAGTGGATCAGGCTTTGCACATGCCCGGTCGGCTGCAGATGAAGCCAAGAAAGCCGAAAGTGTAGTGAACCGGAAGAACAGTCTCGAAACGGAATTCAACACAACCAAAGACAAGGTGATTGCGGCTCGCAAAGCGGCAGCCAACATCATTCGTGGCAGCGAAGAGCGTATCAACTGGCCGATGTTCTACCGGTTGCTCAATGATTGCCTGCCTCGTGCCAACGGTTCTAACCTACCCACTAATACTTTGTGGGATGGAACTGTTCCCAGTTCCAACAAAAACGGTTACTACACCATCGACGCTCAACGAGCATTCAGCATTCAGCAGGAACGTCTGCATGAAGCGCTCCTGTCAGACAACTTCGATCAGAATGATCTGATCCAGGTGAACATCACCGGGGTCTTCGCACGATTCTGCGATGTACCGATGGCAAACAACTTCTTCACCAATGTGAAGAACCCTGCGAACAACATGTTCCTGGAAGGCATTCGGACCGATTGGCCTGCGTATCGAGGCAACGACGATTGGAAGGAAGCGCCTAAGAAACCAGGCTGGGTCGTGGAGATTCGCGGATACACCAATCACAAAGGTGCCCAGTATTTCATCGCACATACTTTGCTGGAGAATCTGAAGAATCGCAAAGTCATTGCCTGGCCTATCCAGAATCCCTCACCTCAAGTGACCACGCTGGAAACCAGTCATGTGGCTTTGCTGAAATACAGAACGACGAGTAACCCCACTGAGCCTTTCATGTACATTCAAGCACCGCTTTGGGTGAACATGCTTGCCAAATCCAGTGGTGCTCCTGAAAGTGGCAGCGGCGCGCCACTCGGTGGAGGTGGCGCACAGGGCATCAATCTAGGTGGACCTGGAGGTGATAGCACTGGCGGTATGGGCACTCCCCAGCAGGCAGCCGGTAGCCCACGCAGCGATCCCTGGGTGGGACTCGGAAGTGTGTTCGGAAGTGCCACCGGTGGCTTCGGCGCAGGCGCTGGCGGTGGTGGTGGAGACCTGGCTACAGGTGGCGGCGGAGGTGGCAGTCGTAACGCTCCTCCTCTTCCCGGTGGTGCTGGTGGCGGTGGATTGCCTGGTAATCCTCCTCCTCCAGCCGCTCCAGCTGCTGGCGTGCGTTCGGTGGAACAGAAGCGAACGGAATTCGTCATCGTGATGTACTGGGTTGAACCTCTTCCCACGGAACCACCCGAAGCCAAGGGTATTGATGCCGCCGCAGCTGCAACAACGACACCAGCACCTAATCAATAAACCTCGCGTGGCCTGACTGACATTTGACAGATTTACGGGATGTATGCCATGAAGCTTGATAAAGAGACAGTCATCAAACAACGGTTCTGGTTCCTGTTGCCCGTCTTCGCCATCTGCCTCCTGGTGGGCTGGATCTGCGTGCTTGGCGTTCGGGGTGAAACGGAGAAGAACTACAAGACCGCCAAGGATAAAGATAACGCTCTGAAGACTATCGCCTCCACTCCTGAGTTGAAAAACGATGAGTGGAACAAAGCGATGAACAAAGAGCTGGAAGTGTCCACCGCTAAGAAAGATGAACTCTGGATCAAGGAGTTCGATCGACAGAACAAGGTTCAGCGGGATCCTAAGGATCGAAATGCTTTCCG
>CAYPJB010000121.1:0-10821 GCA_964410845.1 uncultured Bacteroidales bacterium
CAGCTGATAGCTGGAAGCTGATAGCTAGGATTCGCTATGTCCATCAGTTCGTTCGCCCAAGGGCTCACCGTTGAAACTGCCTTCGATGTTCTCGCAATCGCGCAGAAGCTGAAAGCGACCGGGAAGGATGTCATCTTTCTTCAAATCGGCGATAGTCCGTTCCCTGCTACCGCTCATGCCAAGAAGGCTGCAGTCGATGCAGTGCATGCGGATCAAAGCCACTACTGCCCCTCGCGGGGGCTGCTCTCGTTCCGGGAATCGATTGCCAAGTTCTACAACCGTGAGTTTGGCACCAACGTCACTGCTGATCATGTCGTCGTATCTCCGGGTGCGAAGGTTCTTGAGCAGTTCTTCTGCGAAGCCTTCCTGAACGAAGGCGATTCGGTGCTGGTCTTCTCGCCACATTTCCCGACCTATCCGCCAAACATCGAACGCCGTGGTGCCATGGCTGTGTATGTGCCGCTGAAGGAAGAGAACCAGTTCCGCCCCCAGATCGCTGATGTCGAGAAGTTTCTGAAGACTGCTTCGAAGCCACGGGCCATCTTCCTGAACTCCCCCCACAACCCGACCGGTGGTGTTGCAACCCTCGAAGACTTGAAAGCCATCGCCGACCTTATCCGTGGCAAAGACGTAATGGTGATGAGCGATGAACCCTATGCCCACATGGTCTGGCAAGGCCGACATCACAGCATTCTCGAATGCCCAGGCATGCTCGACCAGGCTGTCGCGGTCTTCACCTTCAGCAAGTCCTATTCCATGTCAGGCTACCGCGTCGGCTTCGGCATCACCCGCCCCGACTATGCTGATCTGATCGGCAAGTTGATCAACACTTCGCTTTCCTGCGTGCCGCCGATCACTCAACTCGCAGCCCAGGCTGCCCTCGATCACGACATGGTGGAACGTGACGAGACGATGCTGAAGTTCAAAAAGAAGGTGGAGATCCTCGTCGCAGCCCTCAAGAAGGTGCCAGACGTTACTGTGGAAATGCCTGTCGGCACCTTCTATGTCTTCCCGAATGTCTCCAGGATTTGCAAGCGACTGGGCATCACCTCCCACGGCCTGGCCATGTTCCTGCTGGAAGCTGCCGATGACAAGATGGGCGTTGCCTGCCTGGGCGGTGAATGCTTCGGCCCCGCTGGACAGGGATATCTCCGATTCAGCTGCGCCGAACCTGACGACAAACTGGTGAAGGCCGTCGAGTTCCTGGAACTGGCAGTGCAACGACCCGAACGAGTCCAGAAGTACCTGGAGACGCATGCAAAATATAAACTCTAAGTTCCTCAACTCATTCCCAGCCTCTGGGCTGGGAACGAGGGTCCGCCCCATCCGCAAAGCTTCCCCAGCTTAACAGCAACTCCTCCGTCTTTAGCAGTTTGAACGGTCGTACCACCCCCTCAACATGCCGATAGAAATGATGGACTGCGCCAGTGCGGTTTGTCATTTCAGGGAGATTCACCCATGGGGATGGTACGTCTTGGTCGTCGACTCATCATCGCTTCGGCGTTTGCAGGTATAGTCGGAGTTGCCAGCATACAAGCTGATCCACCGGAAGCTGTTGCTCAGATTCTGCGCTGGCAGCCTTCTCAGAAGGGCGTGTCGGTAGCGCTGCCCACCGCCAAGGAAGCGGAGAAGTACACAGTCTCGGGCGAAGGGGCCAAGCCAGGGCAGGGCGTCTGGTTGCTGAAAGACGAGAAGGGCACTGTCGTCCGTCGCTTTGTCGATACCAATGGCGACAAGTATCCCGATGTCTTCAGCTACTACAAAGATGGCCAGGAAGTCTACCGCGAAGTGGACAGCAAGTTCACAGGAAAAGCAGACAAGTTCTACTGGCTCAATGCGGGAGGTTCCAAGGTTGGTCTCTCCCGTACAGGCAATGGCCAGATTGACACCTGGCAATCAATCTCCATGGAAGAGATGACTCAGGAAGTCATGAAGGCAGTAGCAAACAAGGATTTTAATCGCTATGCAGCTCTGCTCGTTAACGATGCTGATCTGCAGACGATTGGTGTCGCAGCAACTGAAGCGGAACGGATCAAAACGGGGCTCAAGAATATCGCCAGTCAGTTCCAGCAGGCTGTCAGCAAATTTAACATGAACGAGACAACCAAATGGGTGCACGTGGAAACCAGTGCCCCCAGCCGCCTGCTCGCTGAGAGTACCGGTTGGAAGCAGGATGTGATCATCCATGGCCGAGCGATGATCCTCTGCGAAACCAACGGCAAAACCGAATACATTCAACTGGGTGATATTATCCAGGTGGGTGATACGTGGAAGCTGAAGGATGCTCCGACCACGATTGAGACTGCACAAACAGGCAGCCTGCTGGCTTCGGATTCCAGCAATACCACTGCTCCCAGCATACCTGTAGATGGTCCCTTGCAAAAGGCCCTCAAGGAACTGGCAGATCTGGATAGCAAGCTGCCTCAGGTGAGTGGTGCTACCGGCGAGAACCCCGGGATGGTGCTCTATCACAAGAAACGGGCTGAACTGATTAATAACATTGCTGCGGTCTGCCCTGAGAAGGAACGGGAAAGTTGGTACAAGCAGATTGTGGACAGCCTCTCTGCCACAGTCTCGGCGAGCCCTGCGAATGACACCTCAGCACTTGTCAGCTTCCAGAACTACGCCAATCAAGTAGCCAAGCAGGCACCGGGTAGCGAAATAGCCAGCTACGCACAGTACCGTGTGCTGACGCTCGAGAACAATCTCCAGATCGCCAAGTTCACCAAGGCTGAAGATCACCTGAAGGCCCAGACCGCGTTCGCTGAGAAGCTGGCTGGTTTCGTCACTGCCTTCCCGCAAGGTAGCGATACTCCCGAAGCCATGCACCACCTGGGTGAAATCTACGAACTGCTGAACAAGGAAGTAGACGCCCGCAAATGGTACGAAACAGTCGTAGCTAAGTATGCCACTTCGAAGTATGCCACCAAGGCTGCTGGTGCTGTCCGTCGATTGACATCCATTGGCCAGCGCTGGGAGATCGGTGTCAATGCTCAGGGGCTGAATGGCCAGTTCGATCCCAAGCTGCTTGAGGGTCGAACAGTCATCGTCTACTACTGGGCTACCTGGTGCAATACTTCAGCAGCTGACTTCGCCAAGATGAAGCAGTTACTGACGACGTTTGCTTCCAAGGGTGTGGTTCTGGTCGCTGTCAACATTGATGACAAGTTGCCTGACGCCCAGGCCTTCTTCCAGAAAAACGCAGCCAGCCTGCCCGCTGCACTGCATCTCCACAGTGCAGGCAGCTTCGAAAGCCCAGCAGCAATGCACTACGGTCTCAATGTCTTCCCCGCCATGTTCCTGCAAGACGCTACCGGCAAAATCTCCAGCCGCACCCTCGACGTAGGTACTTTGGAAGAAGAACTCAAGAAGATCGTGAAGTAGTGAATATCAGATAGCCACTGATCAATGACCAGTGGAAGTTAGCTATGACAAACATTCATACGCCAGGCGAGTTGCCTGGCGTTCTTTGTTTTCAGTTCTGCCTCAGTATCTTGACTGTGTCACAGACATCAAGGTACGACACCATGCCCGCAGCGCCGATTCTGGTTAACGATTCGTGGATCGCTTCCTCCTCGAAGACAACTTTCCCCAGCATCAATCCCAAGACGACATCACCACTTCCGGGCGAATATCCAATAAGTGGCTGGGCCGATATCGAACAGGCTCTCGTTGCAGCGGAGCAGGCCTTTGTGCAACTGCAACAACTGCCCGATGCAGTACGGGCAGACTTCCTCGAGAAGTACGCCAGCCGATTGGAAGCGAATAAGGCAGCATTGATCGAAGCAGCCAGCAGCGAAACGGGGCTGCCTGCGGAACCTCGCCTGGGTACCAACGAACTGCCTCGCACTTGCGATCAACTGCGGCAGGCAGCCCAATCCGTTCGCCAGAAGACCTGGCAACAGCCAACCATCGATGCTGCCCGGAATATCCGTTCGTGCTTCATTCCACTCGGCCCAGCACTCGTCATTGGTCCGAATAATTTCCCGTTCGCTTACAACAGCATCGCTGGTGGCGACTTCGCTTCCGCCATCGCTGCTGGTTGCCCAGTCATTGCTAAGGGGCATCCTGCTCATCCCCGAACAACCCAGTTACTGGCTGAACAAGCGTTGCTGGCATCGAAAGAAGCAGGCCTACCTCCAGGCACCGTGCAACTCATTTACCATGTCACCAACGAAGATGGTCTGAAACTGGTCGCTGATCCCCGCATCGCAGCCGTCGGCTTCACCGGGTCCAAGACCGCAGGTCTCTCCCTCAAGAAGGTGGCTGATGAACATGGCAAACCCATCTTCCTCGAGATGGGTTCCCTCAACCCGGTGGTGATACTGCCTGGTGCCTTGACTGAACGATCAGCAGCGTTACTGGAAGAAATCACCGGTTCATGCCTCTTGGGCATGGGGCAGTTCTGCACCAACCCCGGCTTGCTCTTCTTCCTCGCAGGAGCGCCCACCGAAAGCTTCCTGACAGGCATGGTAGAGAAGTACCACTCAGCCCCAGTGGGCACACTACTTACCCAAGGCGTTCGCGATAATCTGTCTGCCAGCGTGAAAGCCCTGCAAACTGCAGGGGCCAAGCTGCTGGTCGGTGGTGAACCAGCTGGTGGCACCGGGTTTAGTCATCAACATACTTTGCTGCGCACCAACGGCAAACAGTTCATCAGCAACCCCACTGGTCTGCAACGTGAAGCCTTCGGCAACGCTACCCTGGCCATTGTCTGCGATTCGATTGTTGAACTCCACACCGCCCTCAAGTGTCTGGAAGGCCAACTGGTAGGCAGCATCTACAGCGATACCACCGGCAAAGACGATGGCGATTACTCTGGTGTCGAACGCATCCTGCGCAACAAAGTGGGACGACTGCTGAACGACAAGATGCCTACCGGCGTGATGGTCAGCCCTGCGATGAACCACGGGGGCCCATTCCCCGCCACCGGCCACCCCCACTTCACTGCTGTCGGCTTCCCCGGCTCCATCCGCCGCTTCTGCATGCTAGCTTGCTACGACAGCGTTCGAGTAAACAGATTACCTGAGGTTATAAAGTAGGGCACGCTGTGCGTGCTACACACGGTGAGATTTCAATGCAACCATGGTGGCGATATTTGTTGAGTACTTCGCCAGACGAACAAGTGATATGTGACGTACCCATGTCATGGTGAGGCACGCACAGCTTGCCCTACTTGAGCGATGCCAAATACTCCAGTAGATCACGCAACTCTCTTGGCGAGAGATGCTTGATCGTATCCTCAGGCATCGCCGACTTCCCGGTCTTGCGATCTTCGATGTCAGCTTTCTTCAGCGTCACCGTCTTGGCTTCGGGGGTGATGATAGTGACGGTAGTCGCATCTTCCTTCTTCACCACACCTTGATGCACCACGCCATCGGTGGTCAGGATAATGCTGAGTTCAAAACCCTTGGCAATGGTCTTGCTGGTATCCACAATCGATTCCAACAGGTATTCGCGGGTCTTCTCTTTGCCGATGTGGGTGAGATCAGGCCCGACTTCGCCACCTTCCTTGCCAACTTTGTGACAACGCAGACAAGCCGCTGCGATCTTCTCGAAGAAGACCTTACGCCCTTCGCTGGCATCTCCACCCGCCAGGGCAAGGCGGTGTTCAGCATAAGGCCCTTGCTTGCCGAGCAGGGCAACGCCTTTCTCCCAGAGTGGCTTCCATTCTGCCTTCTTCCGTTGCTGTACTGCTTCCTGCAGTTCCAATTGAACCGCCGATGCGAGTTTGCCTTCGGCAAACTCATTCAGCAACCGCTGCAGCACCCCATCAGCACTCTCATTGCCAAGTTTTGCAAGTTGAGCGATAGCCACCTGCTGTTCACGCAGCCCACCCTGGCTGTACATCCGGTCGAGGATGCTTACCGCCTTCTCGGGATGCAGTTTGACCAGCGTCGTTTGTGCGGCCTGCCTCAGCTTGGCTTCCTTGCTAGACATCCAGGATTCAGCCAACTTCTCGACACCACCAGCAGACAGTGCGATCCCACACTGCAGTGCAGCGAGCCTCGCTTCCACGGAGAGTTGATCATTTTGAGCAACCGTCACCACCTCATCAGCTAGACTGCTGATCCGGAGCTTTTCAACAGTTCGTAGCACTTCACTCAGCACCGACGACTTCGCCGTCTTCCAATTGCTGAATGCCTTGACAACCACAGCCTGTGCTGGCTCAGCCGAACGAGGAACAATCGGTCGCCAGAGACCAATGACCCAGTCGCGACCGCTCGGCTTGGCCCATGCTCCCAGCATCTTGATGGCTTCGATACGCAGCGTCTCATTCCGAGAAGTATCGCTGATGAACTCACTCAATCGCTGGGCTGCGGCAGCATCACCGGCGATGAGCTGGGCATTAAGCAATCGCAACTGCACGGGTACAGTCAAGTGCTTCGAGATGGGCATTGCAGCTAGTGCCCGCTTGGCCTCGACCAGTCCCGGTTCATCATGAACGGCTCGGATAGCTTCCTGCTGCACACTGACATCGGTATCGTTCAGAAATGTGATCAACGCTTTCTCAATCAGCAACTTGCGAGCAGCCACCACGCCTGCTAGTCGAGTGGAAGGCTTGGCAGACGAAGATTGGATTGTTTCCCACGTTGCGGGATCCTTCTGCAATAAACTGGTGAGCGCCATCGTGCAGGCATGCCGCATCCACGCATCGTTCTTGTTACTTTCCAGTAGCGAAAGCAGTGTCGGTAAGCATGCAGCTTGTGGCTGAGCAGCCAGGCACAGTGCAGCCTGGGCCTTCACCTGTTGATTGTCATGCGTAAGTAGTTTGACCAGTTCTTCGCTGCTTAGAGTGAACGCAGGTTTGCTCTCACTCAGAATCTTGAGCACCGCCAAGGTCAAGCGTGGCGAAGTATCTAGCAGTAGCTGTTTCAGCGCCTTTGTTGCCTCTGTTGACGGCTTCTGTTTCAACAATTGTCCCAGTGTCCAGACGTGGAACACCTTCCCCGTCTCGGCTTCACATTGCTGCAGCGATTTCAGACAAGCTTCAACAACTTGCTGCTTCTCGGCGTGACCAACGAGAGTCGATTGAGCTTCCATGCGTACCCGTCGGTCCACATGCCCCAGCAGCGAGGCCAATTCCTTAACAGTCTTCTTGCTCCAATCAGTCGCCAGCAATTGCTTGATCGACTTCGCCTGCTCGCTTGCCTGGTAGTTGGGATCAGCAATGCGATGGATACGGCCCTTGCCGGTCTTGCCCCAGCCTTCCACCCAGTCGAGAACGTACATTCCACCATCTGGGCCGAAATCGACATCGGTGGCCAGAACGCTCCAGGCGAACTGTTGACTATCAACCACTTCAAATCCTGCACCCTTCGGCTTCACAGCGAAGCTGCGAATACCGCTGTTCGTCGGCGTGCCACGGAAATCGCACATGAAGAAGTGGCCTTGGTACTTCTCAGGCAAACCGGATCCCGGGTAGTAGACCAGCCCGGAGGGGCCGTCAGCAATATTGATCAATGGTGGAACGATGAATGCAGGTTGATCACTTCTCGACGGATGCCACATGAACTCAGAGTTCCACGGGCCACGGGAGTAAGGCTTTTCCAGGTACTGCCAGCCGATGTGCCAGCCACAGTCTGCCCCATAAGGCAGATAGACAAAACGAGCCTTGTCGCCTGAATCGGAGTTGTTGTCGCCGGTAAAGAGGTTGCCATCGTCGTCGAAAGCCAGCTCCTGGGGGTTGCGCAAACCCTTGGCGAAGAGTTCCAACTCGCTGCCATCCGCATTACAACGGAACACGGCTCCACAGTGAGGCACCTCGATCTTCTTGCCTTCTTTTGTAACAATGTTCGCCCCACGGTCGCCGATGCTGAAGTAAATCTTGCCATCGACCGGGCTGACTGCCAGGCCATGCAGATCATGACCGATGAACGACGTGTGTACGCCATAACCAGTCGAAAGACTCTGCTGCACATCCGCATGATGAGCATTCTTGGTATCACGAAGCATCCACAAATCAGGAATGCAGGTGTAGTAGACATTCCCCTGATGAGCCAGCACTCCCGAACCCAGACCATCCACAGCTTTGCGATAGTTGTCTGAAAAGACATAGGATGTGTCAGGCTTGCCTAGCCCCTTGGAATCGACCAGCATCCGAACCTGGTCCCGTTCCTTCTCGTAAGTCTGGTATTTATCCTTCAAGTGCTTCTTGTACTTGGTATCGCGCTCATCGACAGTTGTCAGGGCCAGTTCATCATCGAGCCAATACATGTGGCTACGGTTATCGGTCACGCCTGCATGAATGCGATAGGTCTCGGCAACGTAGATGTTCCCCTTCGGATCGAAGCAAAATGCTACCGGGTTCGCCAGCAGAGGCTCTGCAGCAAAGAGCTCAGCCTTCAGCCCGCTTGGCAACTGAATCCGTGATGTCGCCAGCTTGGCATCGCGACTTGCTTCGCCAGCGGAAATCACCTGCTTGCGGGCATCAGGTGGCTCAACCGCCTGCACTTGAATCAGGACAACAACGAGCAGTGCCAGCAGCGGCATCAGGCAACGGTTCATGCGAACTCCAGGGTGGGAGATTGGAGCAATACCACAAGAATAGCACTAACTTTTGACTGAAGAGATATACAAACTGTCTGCCGCCCAGGTTAAGGGCGAAATCACTCGGGAAGCCTTGCGAAGCGTCTCGGAGACGCCTACCACTGCCCGATACTTCCAGGGAAGAAGCTTTGTCTCGCTAGGCTGAGGGTTCAGATTGAAGTAGCCGTCCACCATCAGTTCCGTCTTGCCGATGGAATCGCTGAAAGCCTTCTTCAGTTGCCCCGGCGTCCAGTAGCGTACGCTGAACCGTTCGGGGGAATCCCTAAAGCCTCGCTTGGCCTGATGGTACAGGCAGCGAATGCCGTAGGTGTTGGCCATCTGAATGAGACAACGTCCGCCCGGCTTCAGCACCCGTTTGATCTCAGCTAGCGTCTTATGCACATCCTCGCGGGCAAAGTGCTGTAACACACTGTAGGAGAAGACCACATCCATGGTTTCATTGGCGAAAGGTAGCCGAACCGCATCGCCACAGACATAGTTGCAGGTTTCGCCAAGTTGCGCCGCCACGGTACGAGCCGCATGGATGGCTTCGAGCACGGGATCGAGCCCATATACTTCATAACCCATGCGACGGGCGGCAATGCACCAGCGTCCCCAGTTGCAGCCCAGATCAAGGAATCGCTTACCTTCACCCGCAGGCAGACGCAGAGTAGGGATAGGGTAATCGACGAGGTTGCCTACCATGTGTTCATACATGTAGCCACAGGTTGCGGAAACCATCTTGCTGACGAACGGATGCGGTTCTTTACCAGCGGGAGATTGCCAACCCCAGATGGATGGATCGATCTTACCATCGCCGGCTACTGCCTTGTCCCCCTCAGCACGGGAACGATCCACCACATCGAAAGTATGGTGCAGATTGGGGACAATCATCACCGGGATGCTGTCATCCACCACGGGATAATCATGCCCCTCAGGGCAAAACAGTTTGTTGCCATCAAGCCTGAGCGAGGATTTATCAACCGGGCAAACGAGCTTGGACAGGATCAACGGATCAATGGGCATAATATTCAACAGGAATCTACTGGTGATAATATCCCCGACGTGATTCGAACACGTAACCTTTGCCTTCGGAGGGCAACGCTCTATCCAGTTGAGCTACGGGGACGCACTGAATAGAGTATACGGCAGCGAACTGTAACTAGCTAGTAGAAGCAGGACGAAGAAACTATTGTCTAGAAAGCAACATCATACAGCAGTTAGCCACTGGCTATTCAGACTAGAGGCGGGTTCACGAGTAACATTCACTCTATTTTGCATTACTTCTCTTCACCCGAGCAAATTACATATCAACAAATCGAGGCCCCTCTAGCATTAAGAGCACGGTGACCGGGGCGAGTAGGTAACGCAACAACCCAGGTTCTTCACCTGGGTTGTTGTATGTTGTATGCTGCCAGCTCATTCGATTACTGACCAGGGTTCACTGGTGCAGGATTCATCGGAGCAGGAACCACTGGGGCTCCAGGAGCTGGGTTCAGTGGTTGAGGTGCCGAGGGGGCAGGTGCTGGTGCAACGTTACGAGTTGGGTAACGATTCATTTCAGGATTGGCTTCAGCCATCGCCTTCTGCATCGAAGCCAATTCCTTCGAGTGCTTGTAGAGCGGTGCTGGCTGGATGTAGTCTGGCTTATCCTTGAGATAATCAGGGGAAGGCAGAGTCATGCCGCCTACCCAGGTCTGGCAACCGATGCTGGTCGCGAGCACGCAACCTGCCAAACTGAGGGTAACCACCATTCGTCGCAAGCTCGTCATCCCAGTTCCCCCACTAAGTGCTGTCCGTGCCTTACCCACCAGGCTGGCAGGGCAGCATCTACTCCTCAACAGTATCGGCTGGGAGCTTGGGAAGCCTTCAACGAATTTGTCGAATCTCCCCATAACACGGGATGTAATCCCAAAAGGACCTGTTATGATGTGGCGACCTGGCAATCTGGGAAGACATGAATGAAGGCAGGTACCTGGATGGAACGCATCAGGAAGTTGCTTCCGCAGACACAGGCGACTCGTCGCCTCCCGCAACAACATAAGTTGATCTATCACTGGAATGCCCCTGAAGGGCAACAGCGACCTTTGCCCGTCAGACGATTGGCACCAACTCGTCCTGTGCCTCCACCCACTATGATGGGCCTGGCTCCAGTCCCGTTTGACTTCACCCATAACATGCAACTGCTCTGTCAGGACATCATCAGCCGAACAGCTGAGCTTCAGCACATCGATATGCAGAAGGTGCTGATTTGCGTGACCCGTGCCAGGACTCGTCGCCCCTTCGGTCTGC
>CAYPJB010000122.1:0-10816 GCA_964410845.1 uncultured Bacteroidales bacterium
GTCTGTCAGGGTCCAGCGGGTGAAAGCAAAGCGAAGCTCGAAGACACTGGGGAGCATCTTCTGAATGGTGTCGATCAGCTCATCAGTAAAGCCCTTCTGCTTGAGGCTGGCAATATTGATGTGCGGGCAGCCATCGAGCGTACCAGCCCCACGGCAGTAACGTTCGATGCTCTTGATCTGATCGGCAGTGTAGCCAAGGTGTTCGAGAGCCTGGGGCACCGAGGCATTGATGATCTTGAAGTAACCACCACCTGCGAGCTTTTTAAATTTGACGAGAGCGAAGTCGGGCTCAACTCCGGTGGTATCGCAATCCATGACGAGGCCGATAGTGCCTGTCGGTGCGATGACTGTCACCTGGGCATTGCGGAAGCCATGCTTCTCGCCAAGTGCGACCATGCGGTCAGCATCTTCACGGGCAGCAGCAAGCAAATCGCCAGGGCAGTGAGCGGAATCGAGAGGTACCGGCTTCACAGTCAGGCCTTCGTAATCCTGCATGTTAGAGTATGCTGCCCGGCGATGGTTGCGGATCACGCGAAGCATCGCATCCTTATTGGGAGCATAGCGAGGGAAGGGCCCCACTTCACCAGCCATCTCAGCACTGGTGGCGTAGCTGTGCGAATGCAGAATGGCGGTGACCGCACCGGCAATGGCACGGCCCTTTTCGGAATCGTAGGGGATGCCTTGCACCATCAAGAGGGTGCCGAGGTTGGCGTACCCGAGGCCAAGGGTGCGATAGTCATACGACTTCTGCGCGATGGGATCGCTGGGGAACTGGGCCATGTAGACCGAGATTTCCAGAACGATGGTCCAGAGACGAGTCGCATGGCGATAGCTGGCGATGTCGAAAGTATTGTTCTTGAAGAATGTCATCAGGTTCAACGATGCCAGGTTGCAGGCGGTGTCGTCGAGGAACATGTACTCGGAGCAAGGGTTGCTGGCATTGATGCGACCGTCAACGGGGCAGGTGTGCCATTCATTGATGGTGGTATCGTACTGCACGCCGGGGTCGGCACAGGCCCATGCTGCTTCGCAGATCTGATTCCAGAGATCCTTGGCCTTCAGAGTCTTGCGGGGCTTGGCATCGCGGCCTTCCTTTTTCGCCTTCTCCCGTTCGACGCGGCCATAGAGGTTCCAGACCGAATCATTGAGAACGGACTGCATGAACTCATTGGTAATGCGGACAGTATTATTGCTGTTCTGGCCGGAGACTGTGTTGTAAGCTTCGCTGTTCCAGTCGGTATCGTACTCGACGAATTCCATCCCCGTGGCACCTTGCCTGGCAAGCTGGATGGTGCGTTGCACATAGTTCATGGCCACGCAGTTGCGTTTTGCTTCGATCATCGCCTTCTTGAGGGCGGGGTTCTGAGCAGGATCAAAACGATCCTTCACATTACCAGCAGCACTGGGCTGGCAGGCAGCAAGGATGTTCTTCAGTGAACGCTTGGTGATCTTGGAACCAGCTACCAGTGACGCAACCTTCTGCTCTTCGATGACCTTCCAATTGATGAAGGCTTCGATGTCTGGGTGATCCAGATCGAGCACGACCATCTTGGCCGCGCGGCGGGTGGTGCCACCAGACTTGATAGCACCAGCAGCACGGTCACCAATACGGAGGAAGCTCATAAGACCCGACGACTTGCCACCGCCGGAGAGCTGTTCACCTTCACCACGAAGTTGGGAGAAGTTGGAACCGGTACCGGAACCATATTTGAAGATACGTGCTTCGCGGACCCAGAGGTCCATGATGCCGCCATCGTTGACGAGATCATCACTGACACTCTGGATGAAGCAGGCATGGGGCTGGCAGCGTTCGTAAGCGCTGGTGGCTTTGGTGAGCTTACCGGTGGAGGGTTCCACATAGGAATGGCCCTGAGGTGGGCCTTCGATGCCATAAGCCCAGTGCAGACCGGTGTTGAACCACTGCGGGCTGTTCGGTGCAGCCATCTGGGTGGCCAGCATATAGCAGAGTTCATCGTAGAAGGCACGTGCATCGGCTTCGTTGGTGCCGAAGTAGCCACCCTTCCAACCCCAATAGGTCCAGCAACCAGCCATGCGGGTGAAGACCTGGCGGGAATCGGTCTCATGACCGACGCCATCAATCTTCCCGTTCACAGGGCGAGAACGCTGCAGCCAGGAAGGAATACCATTTTCTGGAACTCTCTCGAGCGTCTGAGCGATGCCTGCCTTGCGGAAGTACTTCTGAGCAATGACATCGACCGCTACCTGCGACCAGCCTTCGGGGATGAGGATATCCTTCATCTCGAAGACGACGGATCCATCAGGGTTAGTAATCCGGCTTGTCCGCGGTGTGAACTTGATGGCGGAGAAGGGATCTTGCCCTGCTGTCGTGTAGCGGCGAGTAATGCGCATATGGCTTATCCTTTGCCACGAACCAATGCAGACGACGATAGCACGTTAACCACCAATGGTGTGGCTAAAAGCTATGGTAACGTCCGAAACGGGAGAAATATAGTGTACAGCGTCATTAAGGGTGCATCCTTGCAAAGGCGATGGTGTTCGCCGGGTAGCGAGTCTTCCCTAACAGTTGCTGACAACCTCAGTCGGGCTGAGGGTTGGCATCTTAACTTGGCGAAGGAGCATGTTCAAGGAAGAAGTTAGAAGAGAAGACCGATTGTGCCGAAGGTACCGATGGCGCAAGAAGTTGGGGCGAGCGAAATTTTGAAGAGCTGATGAATGTGTGAAGCTGTCAGCTCACCAGAAGCAGAGGTTATTTACCTTAAATTATTACACAACATACACTTACGACATTTATCAGCAGGCTACACGACAATAGAATAATGATAATGTGGGCAGAATTATCGGGCTATTTCGTGTTTCAACGGATAAGTTGCTGCGAACCAGAAGCATCTCTCATAGATTGTCTAGCTGACGGTATAACCGGTACATTTTGCCCAAGGTGTTTGTTTGCCATGTGCGGTATTGTGGGTGTGGTAAATCTGGTTGAGCCTCGTCCGGTGCCATCGGGTGTGATTGAGCGGATGGCGAAGGCGATCCTGCATCGCGGGCCAGATGACTACGGTGAGTTCACCATTCCCGGCCTGTCGATGGCAAATCGACGGCTGAGCATCGTGGGATTGGCTGATGGCAAGCAACCACTGGCGAACGAAGATCGAACAGTACACGTGGTTTACAATGGGGAGTTGTTCGACTATCCGGAACGCAAAGCTGCGCTCGAATCCAAAGGGCATCAGTTTCGGACACACTGCGATACAGAACTATTGCCACATCTCTACGAAGAGCACGGCACTGGCATGCTGGAGACACTGCGCGGGCAGTTCGCCATTGCTCTGTGGGATCAGAAGCAACACCGACTCATCCTGGCACGCGATCGTTTTGGCATCTGCCCGCTCTACTGGACACGCCAAGGTGATTGGCTGCTGTTTGCCTCCGAGATAAAAGGGCTGTTAGCCTCAGGAATGGTGGAAGCCAAGCCTGATCGATTGGCGCTCAGGCAGTTCTTCACATGTATTTCGCTGCCAGGTCCACGAAGTTGTTTCGAAGGTATTTCACTGCTGCCTGCTGGGCGGTACCTGCAGATAGACAATGTAGGCGGCCAGGCGAACTTGCAGGAAAAGACATTCTGGGATCTGAACTTTCCGGATGCTGGCCAGGAGATAGATAGCACGGATTCCAGCCAGTTCGTCAATCGGCTGGATGAATTGCTGAACCAGGCGGTGGCCCGTCGTCTGCGGGCAGATGTCCCCGTAGTGGCTTATCAGAGTGGTGGCGTCGATTCCAGCATGATCGCAGCTATCGCCAACAAACAATTGGGCCGGGCGATACCGAGCTACACCATCAGCATCCAATCGCCGGAACTCGATGAGACCAGTGAAGCCCGCCTAGTGGCAGACCACATTGGCAGCAAGCCAACGTTCTTGCCCTACGGTCCTGAGCAGATGTTTGCGACGTATCCACGGTTGATTCATGCTGCAGAATCGCCAGTCATCGATACTTCGTGCGCCTCGCTCTTGTTGTTAGCAGAGAAGGTGCATGCTGATGGCTACAAGGTCGTGCTGACCGGCGAAGGTTCAGATGAATGGTTCGCGGGTTACCCCTGGTACAAGATCAATCGAATGGTGAACTGGCTGGATGCCATCCCTGGGGTACCTGGCAGCGACATGCTTCGCTGTGCCTGGCGAGGCATCCTTCACATGGGTGGTGCCAGGGTTTACCCTCGACAGGATGAGTTAGCAGGATACGCTGCAGCAGGCGGAATGAATGCCTGGCTCGATTTCTATACCCAGTTGGGGCTGAACAAGCTGCGTTTCATGACACCAGCCATGCTGGAAGGCTCCACCCCGTTTGAACTGGACAACGTGCCTCTGGACTTTGATCGTATGAAACGATGGCATCCACTCCATCGGGGGCTGGCGTGGGGCATCCGCTTTCAACTGGCAGGATTGCTGCTGCAAGCTAAAGGAGATCGCATTGCCATGCACTCCTCTGTTGAAGCACGTTATCCATTTCTGGATGAAGATGTGTTCGACTTCACCTCGCAACTGCATCCACACTGGAAGCTGCGAGGCAACACCGACAAATATCTGTTACGGCTGCTGGCAGATCGCTACCTTCCCCAGAGCGTCGCCTGGCGGAAGAAGGTCATCTTCCGTGCACGGTTTGATAGCTTCTTCACACAGCCTAATCCACCTGCGTATGTCGCTGAATTACTGAGCAGGGAATCGCTGGTCCGCACTGGATACTTTGAACATGATGCGGTACATCGGCTGATTACGTATGTGAAGCAAAACCCGAAGATAAGACTCCCGGGCCCTCGATTAATCATTGAGATGGGGCTAGTGGGAGTGCTGGCGACTCAGTTATGGCATCATCATTATCTAGGTGGCAAATTGTGTAGTTTGCCGTCGTTTGAAATGCCCACAAGAGTCCTGTAAATGAGTACTTTCGACTCGTTTTGTTTGCTTTCTCCTGCTACTTCTTGCCCGTTTCTTTGCCGGAACCTGATAGCACTGGTGCTGACGAACTTCCCAGTTCGATGCTCAGCCTGACTCTCTGCCCTATGCGCAATTGTTCGTCATTTTTGTCAATCACAATGATACACTCCATCGTCCTCTGATCGTTCAGTTGCAGCGGTTCAAAAAGAACAGACCGTCTAGGCGTATACCAATCGCTCAGCCGTTCAATGCGGCCTGTCCAAACAGTACTGTTTCCTCGGCTATCGTCGGTGATCCTACAGAGTTGGCCGACCTTGGCAGTGGAGGCAAACTCCTGTGATATTTCGCCACGCACAATGCGAGGCATTTCCGGGCAGAATTCGATCAGTGGCTCGAGCATGGCAGTACCAACCAGTTCGCCAACTCGGGCTCGCACTCGCAGTACTTTGCCTTTGAAAGGAGCTTTCAGTACGCAGTCATTGATGGCTTTGTCCGCTTCTTTCAGTTGTTCTTTCTGCAACTCGATTTGAGCTTCAGCCAATGCTTCCTCACTACGGGCGTAGGCGATCTTGGCATCGATGACTTTCAGTTTTTCTTTTTCTGCTTTGATGATGAAGGTGCTCTCACGGACAGCATCTTCAATTTCGCGAATCGTCGCTTTCGGAACCTGCTCTATTCCTTTGATTTCCTTCTGCCTGCCCTTATACGTTTCTTCCCGCGCAACTGCGGCATCCACAACGGCTTGCTGCGCTTTGACTTCTGCCTCTGCAATTTGCCTGCCACTTCGCGCCTGCTCCAACTTCACTTCTGCTAGTTTAATCGCTTTGACAGCCTGTTCACGTTTCAATTTGGGGGTAGCATCATCAACAGCCAGCAGCACATCGCCAGGATTGTACACCTGGTTCTCTTTTGCTTCTATTTTCCTGATGCGACCAGGCATCTCGACCATGAGCCGAGAGACACCCTGCTCCACATCAACGAGCCCCATGGCAACAATGACCTGAGCATTGCCAGAACTGGGCATGGCAGCAGAGGACGTTTGGGCCATAACAAATGTCGGCCATAACAACACTACCAGACAACCTGACTTCACCAACCCAGACATGCAGAACTCCTAAATCGATACACCCATATCACGTTCGAGCAGATGCCCATCTTCCAGATGCAGGATACGATCAGCATACGGTTCCAAGCGATGATCGTGTGTCACCACCAGCAAGCTCAGGTTCATCTCGCTAACCATTTCTTTTAACATCATGACGACATTTTCGCCATGGTGCCAATCAAGATTACTGGTTGGCTCATCTGCAAAACAGACACGAGGCTGCTTGACCAAAGCACGGGCAATCGCCACCCTCTGCTTCTCACCACCTGACATCTGGTTGGGGCGCAAGTGCAATTTTTTCCCCAAACCGAGACGATCCAGTATGGCCTCGGAACGCTGGCGTGCTTCACGGCCTCCGACCTGGCTACCCCATCGGAGTACGATTTCGAGCTGTTGACGAGCGCTGAGGGCAGGGAAGAGGTTGTAACCTTGAAAGACAAACCCGAACTCGACACCACGCAGTTTCTCACGTTCACTGTCGTTCATCGACCAGATATCGCGGCCACCAACAATGACATTGCCAGAGTCGGGGGGAAGCAGCGCCGAAAGAATAGCCAGCAGCGTGGATTTACCACTGCCCGAGGGTCCCATCAGCAGGGTGAACTGCCCGGGAAACAGGTAGATGGAAGCTGCATCCAGTGCCACTGTACGTTCAGCCCCACTACCAAATGCTCGGCAGAGATTCAACCCTTGCAATACTGGTTCAGTATTTATCCCGCTCATGGCACCTCAGCGTAACAGCACACTTGGCTCAATCAGCCGCAGTGAACGCAGGGCAGCCAGACCTGCCAGCAAAGTCATCAGCAATATGACACCCACTCCCAGACCAATCATCCAATAGGTGATGGTAACCGGCGCACCGAGATACTCTGCACCCTTTGCCAAACCGAAAGAGACCGGAAGCCCGATAAGTATTCCAACGACACCGACACAGAAAGTCTGCTCCATGATGCAACGAGCCACCCGCAGCCTTGAAATGCCTAGCGCCCAGAGCACCGCATACTCCTTGAGTGATGCGATGGTAGCTGAATAGAGGGTTTGGCTGGTAATCATCGCACCGACAAGAAGACCCAGGGAGGCTGCGTAGCCGATGGCAATGCCGCCCTTGGTCATGGTCAGCCAATGCATCCGAGTGCGGAACGAAAACTCGTCTTTGGTGAATGGAGCCATCGTGGGGTATTGCTTCAGTTGCTCCACCACCTTCCTGGCATCTTCCGGCTTGTGGCACTTTGCCAGGATGTACATCGTCTGATCATTGGAAAGTCGCAGTAATGGACGCGCGGTATCGATGGAGCAAAAGATCAGCGGGCCTGCCATGCTGCGAACGCCCTGGGTAAACCCAACAATACGAACACGGTGTCCCATGATCTGGGCCATATCACCTATCTGCTGAACCCCCAAGCGAGCCTTATCTGAATGATCGACCACCACACATCCCGGCTCCATCAGTAACGTTCGCAATTCGGGAGTGAGTTGGTGCAAAGAACCGAGAGAACCTGGCTCCAGTCGAGAACCGATAACAATGCAAAGTTCCGACCCGCCATTAGGCTTGGTCCAGAACCCAAACCCAAGGTTAAGAATTTCGACCTGGGATATCTCGGGCTGGTTGAGTCGGGTGATAAAGCTTTGCGGAAGTGGACTGCCAACATCAACGCTCAACACTGATGGAGCACCGATCCAGATATCAGCATCTGCGTAATCCACCGGCCATGAAGTGATAGCAAAGAGCCCAAGGAGCAGGCCACCCTGAATAAGAATGAGTACCAGACTGAACGCCACCGCAATCACTCCCGTGATAAAACGGCGGTATTCATAGATCATCGTTGTAATGGTGTACGACACCAGACATCCTCGCGCATCATGCAGCAAGCGCCTGGAGGGTGGGCAGCCACAGGCATTCTTAACTAACAGATTATGGATTCTGATGTCGGGTGTCGTTGAACACTGAGCATCAGTGTAATCCGGCAATACTCCTCTTGACAATACTCCTCGCAACAACTATTATTCTCACATGGCTGGACGATTACAGGCTGAACTACGAAAAAAGAAGCCGTTCGAGGTGGTCGAACAAGAGGTCTTTCTGAACCTCGTCAAGACCGCTGAGTATCTGGCTCACCCTTTCAATCAGCTGTTTAAGAAGGTTGGATTGTCCGAGAGCACGTACAACGTGCTGCGAATTCTCCGGGGCCATGGTACTGCAGGAGTACCTTGCCATGAGATCGCAGAACAGATGATCTCGTTGGATCCTGACCTGACCAGGCTTCTGGACCGCCTGGAAGTATCGAAACTGGTCAAGCGGGAACGATCTTCGACTGATCGCCGCGTGGTTATCGCCCATATCACCCAAGAGGGCCTGAATTTGCTCAGCCAACTGGATCAACCCATTCTGGAGTTGCATCGTCAGCAACTACAGCATCTCAGTGCTGCCAAACTTCGTTCCCTTATCGATTTACTCGAAGAGGTACGGGGCAGCTAGATTTTTTTAACCATATAGTTGTTGTGAGGAATATCCCCGCAACAGTTACTATTCTGTTACCTCAGGAGATCGTCATGTCTGTACTGCTACCTTTGATGTTGCTCACACTGAGCGGAACCAGCAATGCCTACACGGTAGACAACTCGCATTCCAGCGTGATCTTCCGCATCAAGCACTTGAATGTGTCGTACTGCTACGGCCGGTTCAATGAAGTCTCTGGAACCTTCCTGCTCGACGATGCAGATCCAGGCAAGAGCAGCCTGGCCTTTGAGATCAAGACAGCCAGCCTGGACACCAACAGCGCCGATCGCGACAAACACCTCAAGAGCCCAGATTTCTTCAACGTCAAGCAATTCCCCACCAGCAGCTTCAAAAGTACCAGCGTCAAAGCGGCTGGAACAAACAAGTTTGAAGTGACTGGCGAACTCACCATGCTAGGTGTCAGCAAGCCCGTTACCTTCACACTCACCAAGACTGGCGAAGGTGACACGCCTTTCAAGGATCATCGCCTGGGCTTCGAAACCAACCTGACCATCAAACGCGGTGATTTCGGCATGAAGTTCATGCCTGAAATGCTTGAAGACAATGTCTGGCTGTTGATCAGCGTTGAAGGTGTTCGCAAGTAACGCAGACTGGGGGAGAGCCAGCATGGGTACCACCGAAACAGCTATCTTGTTGAAACTGGTTGCGGCTCCACTCGGCGTCGTACTCCTCGGCTGGCTCATTTCTTATGCGTTAAAACCAAAAACAGCATGGTCAGCCTGGCTGCTGGCCATCTCCATGGCTGGTGTAGTAGCTCTGTCAGACCAACTGCTACGAGGATCAAGTGACTGGTGGCCTGCCGATGTCACACGGCGGTTGCCTTGGTTTGCACTGGCTGCAGCTTTGCTGTCAGGGCTCACCTACTTGCCCGGGAATGGCGTGAAGGCAATTGATTACCTAGGGCGTTTGGCCATCAGTGGATTCGTTGCCTGGCAACTGACAACTGTAGCTGAGCCTCGCATGTGGTGGTTCAGCGGCAGTGCAATGATACTTTTCATCAGTTGGATAGTCCTAACCTATCCACTGCCACTGGCATACAGTTGGCTCGTGCTGGGTACCTGGGCGCTCATTGCTGGAATCACCGGCGGAGTGCTGGTACTGAGCGGGTCCGCCAGTTTGGGCATGGTGAGCGTCGCACTGGGAGTTGCCCTGGGAACGCTGGCATTACTTCAAATACGCTGGCGACATCCATCCTGGCAGTCGGTATCCGGCTTGTTCCTGGTCACGTTACTCACGCTTGTTCTATCCGGACAGCAATTTGCAGATTTACCTGTCAGTAGTGGGGCGTTGTTGCTGGTTACACCTTTGATTATTCTGCTGCTTCACATTAACTCACTGTCAAAACGGACTTGGGTTGCAATAGTCACCGTTTTGACAGCTGCCTTATTGGTAACAGGCGGAGCAGCCTGGCTGGCCCGTCCAACTCCAGTAGAGAAGCCAAAGGAAGATGCTACGAATCCGTATCTCGAATACTATCGCAAGAAGTAATTCACTTGGCAGGCAAGGTTTCAACGAATGCCAGCGCCTGCTTCAGCCAGTGATTTAAGGTTATATCGTCGTCGAGATATTCTTCACGAATCGTCACCCAGCCTTTCATTGGCTTGCCAGTGATATCAAATACGTTCACTCCCGGCTGTTTCAATGCCAAGACGGCCTGTTCGGGACCGAGTCTCAGAATGAGCGAATCGTGCCGTACACCAACAAGCAACTTGCCCATGTACAGTATGCCCAATCCACCGAACATCTTCTTTTCTAATATTTGAGGAGTCCGTTCCAGCATCTCGCGGACACGACAGGCCAGAGATTCACTATAAGCCATACGTCAAGCACTTCAGGGGAAAGATGCTATGTTAGTGGTAAGCAGAGTGTATCAAGGTTCATGAGTAATCAGCCACACAAAACGATAGGTCGGTTTCAACTCCGGGCAGAACTGGGACGTGGAGCGTTCGGTACCGTTTACCGAGCCTATGACCCGACATTAACCCGTGAAGTTGCACTCAAGATTCCTTCACAGTTCGCTCAACGAGGCGACCTGGCCCAAGGCGGCAGATCCGGGCGGTCTCTTCGCGCGGGTTTTCGCAGGGGCCCAGTCCGCGCAGGGGATAGTCGGCGTCATAGGCCCATTGTAGTAGCCGGAGTGGACCTGTGCCCGCCCATGATTACCCGGGCGAAAAAGGCCGTGGCCGGCGCGGCCGACCGGGTGGAGCTTTTCTGCGCCGCCTACGGCCCCGGCAGCTTCAAGGCCGATTCGCTTGATCTCGTGGTCTTTTCCTACGCCCT
>CAYPJB010000123.1:0-10797 GCA_964410845.1 uncultured Bacteroidales bacterium
TCGTCGATTACCTCGACTACCTCAACCGCACCTATGGCTACTTCTGGAATGGCTTACAGAACATCGTCATGACAGGCATCCTGGGCAAGCAACAGATGCTCTCGATGCTCACATCCCTTCGCAACGATCCACCGAAAGAGATCAATGGTCGCAAGGTGACGAAGGTGGTGGATTACTGGAACGAAGACAGCCGCTTCGGCCCGATCAAGGGCCAGACCGACAGATCCAGCCGCAACCTGCTGGTGTTCCACGTCGAAGGCCAAGCCAAGGTAGCACTACGCACGAGTGGTACAGAACCGAAGGCCAAAGCCTACGTGGAAGCCTCCACCGACCCCATTCAACCCGGCACCTCACCAGCGGATTGGCAGAAGTTGTGTGCTGACACTGCCGCAGCGGGCGAAGCGCTGGGGAAGGCGTTTGTGGAACTGGCGATGGGGCGGGTGAAGTAACACAGCTACTTCCCGATGTGCTTCTTCACACTCTCCACCGTTACCGGCTGAATGATCCCCGCCTCGGTGACGATCCCCGTGATCAACTCCGCAGGGGTCACATCGAACGCCGGGTTGTAGACATCAATCTTCGCTGGCGCTGTCCGTTTGCCGAAGGCGTTGGTGATTTCTTCGCTGCTGCGTTGTTCGATGGGGATTCCCTGCCCGTTGGGCAGGTTCAAATCAAAGGTACTGTGCGGAGCAGCGACGTAGAACGGTATCTGGTGATACTTGGCGAGGATGGCTACGCCATAGGTGCCGATCTTATTGGCACTGTCGCCGTTGGCAGCGATACGATCAGCACCGACGATGGCGAGTTGCACTTTGCCTTCGCGCATCACCTGCGCAGCCATGTTGTCGCAGATGAGAGTACAGGGGATGCCTCGTTGCTGGAGCTCCCAGGCTGTCAGGCGAGCACCTTGTAGCAACGGACGGGTCTCATCGGCGAAGACGCGGAAGCGTTTGCCTTTCTCCCATGCCAGGATGATGGCAGCAAGTGCGGTGCCATAGTCAGCAGTCGCGAGCGCTCCGGTGTTGCAGTGGGTAAGCACGCCACCACCATCGGGAATCAGGGCCGCTCCGAGTTCGCCGATACGTTTGGAGGTGGCGATATCCTCCTCTTCGATAGCTTCCGCTTCCGCCAGCAGGTGATCGAAGAGGGAACTGGGGGGCTTGGTCTGAAAGTAGCGCTGGGCGACAGCATCCATGCGATCGAGCGCCCAGAACAGATTCACCGCTGTCGGTCGACTGGTGCGTAGATAGTCGGTTGCCTTACGCACATCGTCCAAGCTGGGCTTCGCATAACTACATACGCCGAGGACGACACCATACGCAGCTGAGACGCCAATAGCAGGTGCTCCGCGGACGCTTAGATTACGAATCGCATGCCAGACCTGGTCGATACTCTTGCACTGAAGGTAGTGGACTTCGCCAGGCAGCTTGGTCTGGTCGAGCAGTTCCAGATAGCCCTCAGTAGCGCCGTGCCAGGCGAGGGAACGGTAAGGCATAGGGAGATTCCTGCAGCAATCGGGCGTAGCGGTATGGTATGAGTTCGATGCTCCGCGAGTGCTGGCGGGCTTGAAATACTCATTGATCAAAAAGTTGAATCAGTTATTTCGACAGATTCGGATCTTTGACAAACGTCGCAGGCTCGGTCGGAGGGGGCGCTATCCTGGACGGCATGACCGAAGCGGGCTGGCTGCATCCAGACGATGAAGCCAGCAGAAGGAGTATAACAAGAAATCGCATTAGGTTTTTACCCGTTCCAGATACTCGCCTGTTCTAGTATCGATCTTAATCATTTCGCCAACACCCACGAAAGGAGGTACCTGTACTTTCAGGCCTGTTTCCAGCGTAGCTGGCTTATACTGTGCTGCTGCGGTAGCGCCTTTCATATTGGGGTCAGTCTCGACGACCTGGAGCTCGACAGTCGGTGGCAATTCCACACTGATGGGATTCGATTCGTAGAAGACGACGAACGCGTTGGTATTCGGCTTCATGTAGCCCATAATATCGCCTACGAAATCTGCTCGCAGTGTTACTTGTTCGAAGTTCTCCTTATCCATGAAGACATAGCCATCGCTGTCCTGGTAGATGTATTCCATTTCGCGCTTGTCGAGGAAGGCGGTTTCGACCTTGTCATCAGGCTTAAAGCGTTTTTCGATCACGCTCCCTGTCTTCAGGCTCTTGATCTTCAGCGTCAGGATGGAGCGCAAGTTTCCGGGGGTGTGCAGCGAACGATCGATCACGCTGTAGAGATTTTTATCTTCCCCCACAATCACCATTCCCTTACGCACTTCACTGTATTCAATAGGCACGGGACCAGACTCCAGAAACGGGCATTCAGTAGAGCTATTGTTATAGGCACCGTGGCGATTCGGGGTAGGTGAAGCGGCAAAAGGGAATGCCCCAGCTCTGGACCCTGGATGCGGTATTCAGCTTGCGTCAATCAGCTCATGCGGGATCTTGAAATCAGTCAAGACGCATACCATTCTACCTTGCTGAGCGTAGCTTCATTTAATTATCATGTCCAAAAGATTACAAAAAGTTATGATTGTGAATATAATCTAAATAGACATCACATTATGATATTCCATCAGCAATCACACTATACCATTATTGTTGAGCCGTTGAACGAGTGTGTTAAAGGCAAGTTCGAACAGGTCTTCGAACCACCTGCAATCACTGTATTCTGCAAGAAAACCTTGTTTTTGTGCCGTTCAGCGAAACATGCGTACATGGATACGGACCCTGCTTACATTCTCCGTGAGCAGGTTATCAGCTGGCTTTGAACTAATTGACGACGACCAAGACAAATTAAAATCTCTTCAACTATACCTAGTCTTAATGATATAATATTTGATTAGAATAATGATACTACTGTTGCCCATTCATGATCATGCACTTACGATTTATTCATGACAGTTGCACTGTTTCTACTTTTTTATGTTCCATGTCAGGAGGTTCGTGATGAAGCTCAGTTTGCTGAAAGGCAAGCGTCGATCAGGATTCACACTGATCGAATTGCTGGTGGTGATTGCGATCATCGCCCTGTTGATGGCACTACTGCTGCCGGCCATCCAGAAAGTCCGTGAAGCTGCGAATAAGATGCTGTGTGGCAGCAATCTGCGTCAGATTGCCATTGCAGCACACAATTATCACAACGATTACAATAAGCTGCCTCCGGGTGGCCTGTCGTGCAACACCGCAACAGGTAGCCTGGGAAATTGGCCCAATGCCGTGGTGCTTGGTCCGGTTGTCGGCAACCTGACCCTGCTACTGCCGTACCTGGAAGCAGATAACGTCCGCAAGCTGATGACCTTCGATGAAGGCATCACCGTGGGCGGCAACAACCCCGCGTACTTCAGCGAAATCCTCTACAACTTTCCTGCTGCCAGTGCTTCCTCAAATCAGTTGGCTATTCAGACTAAGCTGAAGATGTTTGAATGTCCCTCGGATGATCTCCGCAATGCTACTCCCACTGACAACTATGTGATTGCTACGCATGCTTTCTACTCAGCTGGTCCGGACAACTGGTGGTCAACTAATCCACTGGTAGGCAACCTTGTCTCGGGAGGCGTCGCCAGCTCCTTCTGGGGTAACAATGGCCGCACGAACTACGTTTCTGTCGCTGGTGGGGGCGGTATGAGCGATGGTACTAATCCCAACAGTATCTTTGCCCGCTATGAAGGCATCTTCCACAATCGCTCTCGTTTGACCCTGGGTCAGTTGACTGTACAGGACGGTACCAGCAACACGCTTATGTTCGGTGAAACACTGGGTGGGCAGGGAACAGCCACTCGTGATACTGTCATGCTCTGGTGGGGTATGCATTGCATGCCTGTTGGCTCGGGTCTGGGGCGTGGCAATGCTCTGAACGAGGGCTACAGCCCCGCAGGCTGGAATGGAGCGGATCGTTCACCACGTGGTGGCGCCAGCTATCGATTCAGTGCCAAGCATGCTGCAGGTGTACAGTTTGTAATGGGCGACGCATCGGTTCGCACCGTTCGCTTTGGTGACACACTGCCACCACAGTTCGATATTACTGCAGCCACCGATATCACCATTGACTACATGGTGCTGCTCCAGCTAGGCGGTCGTCGCGATGGTTTCAATGCTGACGCATCGTCACTCATTGACTAAGTAATCTTGCTCTTTCAGGAGATGGTTTGTGATCACGAAATGGACACTTTCCTTGACGATTGCTTTGCTGTTGCTGGCCAGCAACTCAGGCTGTTCAAATAAAGGTGTGGAGATCAACAAGGAGGCCAGTCAAGCTTTTGACGCCAAGACCGATCAACCCAAGATTGCCGGTCCTGGGGCCAGCGGCGGTGCCCTGAATAAGGGCAAAAAACCCGCCGGCAAGTAACCACCGAACTATGTTCCCAAGCTCGACGTTGATCGTCGAGCTTTTTCATGTTGCGTGTGAAGGCGTACCGTTGGTGAATGATGTTGCCATCGATATGACTTCTCCATGCCTGATTCTTCATTGCCAACATGCCGACTGATGCTGATCCTTCGGCTCTCGGCTGCCCTGTTTCTTCTTGCCTGGCTGGGGGTGGTCATTCCCACTCAGTGGATGAAGACCATGCACGAGATCGGAAACACCGGCCCTTGGGTGGAGAGTCCGATGTTTCTCTACCTGGCCCGCTCCGTCTCGGCTCTCTATGGCTTTTACGGAGTCGTCACCTGGTTCCTCGCGCGTGATGTGAATCGCTACCTGCCCCTGATTCGCTTCCTGGCGTGGGCCGGGCTCCCGATGGCCGTCGTTCTGGTTGCTATCGGTTACACGGCAGGATTGCCCGCCTGGTGGTACATCACCGAAGGCGTGGCTGTCGTGGTGATCAGCCTGGCATGGGTTTGGGCAGCGAGATCGATCACCGCGACAAATGTTCCTTAGTCTTTCCCTTTCTTCGTGCCCGTTTCCGTGAACACGTTCGGAATCTTCTTCTGTGTGAGCAGCTCGTTGAAGCGTTTCACGTCTTCGTTCATTACCTTCTTGAGCGCTTCCAGCTCAGCGTCGATCTGCTTGACGAGTTCATCCTTGAGTTGCACGGCAGAATCAGTTGGCGGATAGTCCCCCGCGCCAACGTTGCCTGCCACGGCTGCCAGCTTGTTGTTTAGCCGAATGGGGAAGTTGAGTACATCCTGCGAACTCTTGGCCTTGGTTTGATGCAGCGTTTCTTCGATGGAGGTGAGTTTCTTCTCGATCACTTTGCCTAGTTCGATCACCTCACTGGTATCGGGCAGATCCTTGATCCGTTTGCCGACACTGCTGATCTGTTCGCGGACATCGCGGATTTGCTTGATGCTATTGTGCGTGGCTGTGAGCTTATCCCGCACACTGAGGAGGAAGGCGAACTGCCTGGCATAGTCTTCAGGCTTAGCGCTGCTGCGGGGATTCGGCAGTACTTCAAACGTGGAGTTCTGTTCCACATCACCATGCTTGATACGTACCTGGTACTTGCCTGGTACGCACTTCGGTCCGGTCAGACTGCCCCAGAGCACCATGCCAGTGAATCCTTCAGCATCAGTGTAACGCAGGTTCCATACCATGCGGTTCATCCCTGCTTTGGCTTCAATCTTCTCGCCAGGCTTTTCAGCGGTGCTTTTCCATTCGCGGATGAGATTGTCCTTCTCATCGAGGATGGCCAGGCTCAAGGGCTTTTTGGCATCGGGAGCTTCTTTGAGTTGATAGTAGATGACCGCACCCGTTGGTGGGTTCTGTCCTTCGGGGCGTGGACCGGGGCCGTCATCGCCAAAACCACCACCGCCTGGCAGTCGTAGCGCCGGGGCAGGCTGGTAGACATGCAACGCAGCCTCAGCGATCTCCGGCTTCCATTGCTGAATCGGCGACAGGTTATCCAGAACCCAGAACGACCGACCCTGGGTGGCAACAATCAGATCGTTGTTCTTGATAGCTAGATCAGTGATGGGGACGATGGGCAGGTTCAACTGGAACGGCTCCCACTTCACACCATCATCGAACGAAAGGTACATCCCAAACTCGGTGCCTGCGAACAAGAGACCCGGCCGCTTGGCATCAGCTCGGATGACACGGGTGAAATGATCTTCCTTGATGCCGGTAACAATGCGGGACCACGTCTTGCCGTAGTCCGTTGTCTTGAAGAGATAGGGTTTGTTGTCATCCAGCTTGTAGCGCGTGGCTGCTACATACAATCCCCCCTTTTCCGTTGGGTGTGCCTCGATGCTGTTGATCTGGCTCCACTCGGGCAGATCGGGAGGGGTTACCTTTTCCCAGTTCTTTCCGCCATTACGCGAAAGTTGCAGCACGCCATCATCCGAGCCACACCAGAGGACGCCCTTTTCGTGGGGCGATTCGAGAGCAGCAAAGATGGTGCAGTAATACTCGACAGAAGTGTTGTCCTTGGTGATCGGTCCGCCCGAAGAGGCTTGCTTGGTCTTGTCGTTACGAGTGAGATCCGGGCTGATCGCTTCCCACGTCTGACCTTCGTTGGTGGTTTTGAATAGCACGTTGCCTGCTGCGTAGAGCGTGTTGGCATCGTGGGGTGAGAAGAAGATCGGGAAGTTCCACTGGAAGCGGTACTTCAGATCAGCCGCCGAGTGGCCAATTGGATTGTCAGGCCAGACGTTGATCACCCTGCTCTCTTTCGTGCGGTGGTTGACTCGGGTCAGGTAGCCACCGTAGGAACCACCATAAACGATGTCGTTATCCTTGGGATTCACTGCGATGTGGCCACTTTCGCCACCAGCGGTGGGTTCCCAATCCTTCTCGCCAATGCTGAAGCCATCACTGCGACTGGCAATTCGGACAGTGCTGTTATCCTGCTGGGCACCGTAGATGCGGTAGGGGAAGTGGTTGTCGGTCGTTACTCGATAGAACTGGGCGGTCGGCTGATTATGGTAAGTCGTCCAGGCTGCACCTGCGTTGATGCTCACCTGGGCTCCGCCATCGTCACCAACGATCATCCGCTGTGGTTCGGTGGGATCGATCCAGAGATCGTGATGGTCGCCATGCGGGGTGCTGATCGACTGGAAGGTTTTGCCGCCGTCCTTGGAATGCATGAAGCCCACATTCATGACGAAGACTTCGTCGAGGTTCTTCGGGTGAGCGTAAATGCGGGTGTAGTACCAGGCACGCTGGCGGAGATTGCGATCCTCGCTCGTTCGTGTCCAGTTGACGCCGGCATCATCGGAACGGAATACGCCACCTTCATCCGCTTCGATGTTGGCATAAAGACGATTGGAATCGACCGGGGAGACAGCAATACCGATGATGCCGACAGTGCCCTTGGGTAATCCCTTGTTTTTGGTGATCTCGGTCCAGGTGTCGCCACCATCAGTGCTTTTCCAGAGGCCGGAGCCGGGGCCACCACTTTCCAGACTGTAGGGCGTTCGCTTAATCCGCCAGGTGCTGGCATAGACGATGCGGGGATTGTTCGGATCAAGGATCAGATCGACGGCACCCACTTCATTATTCACGAAGAGGATTTTCTTCCACGTCGATCCACCATCAGTGCTGCGGAACACGCCTCGTTCGTCGTTCGGGCCATAGAGATGGCCGAGCGCTGCAACGTAGACGACATCAGGGTTCCTGGGATGGATACGGATACGGGGTACAAAACGGGTATCTTTCAGGCCAACATGCTTCCAGGTCTTGCCTGCATCGGTGGAGCGCCAGATGCCGTTGCCATGTGAGACATTGCCTCGCACGGTCTTTTCTCCTTCGCCAACATAGATGACATTCGGGTCAGCTTCGCTGACGGCGACAGCACCGATGGAACTGCCGAAGAAGCCATCGCTGATGTTCTGCCAGGAGTTTCCAGCATCGGTAGTTCGCCAGACCCCGCCTCCGGTGCTGCCGAAGTAGAACAGCATCGGCTTGCCAGGCACCCCGGTGACTGCTGCCGACCGGCCACCACGATAAGGCCCGATCGAGCGGTACTTGAGAGCTCCAAATGGAGTAGAGTCTTTTTTCTCCTGGGCATGGAGCGTGGAAGCGACAAGCAGAGAGAACAAGCAAACGAGACGAAGCAACATGGCGAAGACTCTCGGAAGGGTACTTCCAAGAGGTTAGCGATCAGACAGTTGGATTGCCATGAGAAAGTAGGGGAATGAATCAGAGAGACTGTCGTTCTCATCATTCCCCGAACAGGAACTGTTACGGTATCACCCGTCGCTGCGGAGCAGTATTCGCACGGCGAGGCATCACCGGAATGAGCATCGGTGTGGGTTCTACTTCCACAGGCACTGCTTCCACGGTTGATTGTGACGTCACGCTCAGCGTGATCGGTCGTGTGACATGCACCCGTGGTGCTGGCTCGACTGCTTCCACTTGTACGATCATTGGTGAAGTTACCACGCTTCGGTTCAGCACCGGTGTACCCAGGGTGATGCTGCTGGCATCCAGCACGGGAGATAAACCGGTTACCCCGGGAGGGAACAGGCCACTCTGGGTGCTGCTGACGATCATCTTTTCTACAGTCGGTTCGGGCAGTGGCTTGCTCTCTTCTTGGGGCAGTGCCAGGCGTGGAGGCGGAGGTGGTGCAACTTCCTTTTCACCAGGCAGCCGAAGATCGAGCGGTGGCACGAGCACGACAGGCGGCTTTACCACGGGATTCGATTTGCCCTCTACCTTCTTGCTCTCCACCTTGGCTTCCACCTGCGTGACGGGAGCAAGTGTGATGGAAGGCACCACGGTGACCAGCGATTGCCTGGTCGGTGCAGCCACGGACAGATTGTATTTCACTGCAGTGCAGCCGGGGATGCCTTGCAGACCACGGATGATCTTCCGGCGATCCATCAGATCATCGACCCGGCCCGTTACCGTTACTATGCCCTGGGCATCCACGCTCAGGTCCAGCCCGGTACTCAACCCTGCGGACACCCGTTCGAGAGCCACCTTCACCAGAAAGGCCTGTTCGCCATCGACTGGCACTTCATTGGGCAGCACCATCATCGGCTGCACCATCATTTGATCGACCAGCGGAATGGAACCTGCCTGGGTACGGGCAATGGCCAGCACCTTCTCTCGCATCCGGTCGTGAGGCAGATAGCCTGTGATCGTGATGGCTTCCTCGCCAGGCTTGCACTCGGCACGCAGGCGGAGTGGATAGGTCAAAGGCTGTTGCAGCCAGGCTACTTCGATGCTGGCAGCTTTCACGCTGTGATCGACCATCATGACTGGCGGTGGAACCGTCGGCACGGCATCCTGTGATTTCTCGAGCGATGCCTGGATGACTTTCTTGTCAGCAGCGATGGGCTTGTCATTCGCAACGGTACGAGGCGGCATGCTGGAAGTGACGGGTGCCTGCGGAGTGCCAAAGACGGGCTTGCCACCCTTGAGTGGCATGTCTGCCACGCTGATGTTTGCCACCATGAGCGTGCCAACCAGCGACCAGTGCATCATCCGCTTCATGACGTGCTCCCTCACGAATCGCAGCAGCTTCAAACGAAGCAAGCCAGCGAGTGACCATGCTGTCCCGAGGAGGGTGGCGGCCACGCGACTGGCTTGTTCATGCCCCGACGCCTCGCCTTCCCTGGCAGCGACGGGGTAATACCCTCAGCATCCTTGCTGAGGGGGTTCCCAACAGACTAGCGGTAGTTGCCGCTCGTCCAGTCGAACATGGACTGTTGATAGCGAGGATCGTTGCCTACACAGAGGTGGAGGTGATCCTTATCCATCTGCAGGACTTCGGTCCGTTCGTTCTCGACCCAGAAGGGGAAAGGCTGATCGGACTTCTTTCGTTCCTTCCAGCGAACGGTGACCACATAGTGGCAGTGGTGCAGCTGAGCTGGCCCGACCAGTGGGAAGTAGGTGCAGGGGTCGATGGAATCGACAACTTTCTGGATGTCGAATTCGAAGTCATCCCGGAACTCTTCGGTGATGAACGGAATACCACGCTTCACGCGAGGCAGAGCACGAACGATCTCTTCTTCCGAAGGAGGATCTTCACAAGTCGGAATGGGCTGGCCAGGAAGGATCGGAGGCAGAACAGCAGCACGTTGCCAGAGCTTCTTGTCGTACTTCTCGTTCATGCGTTCCGTTACCCAGGCAGGTTGTGGCACGAGTGCCAGACCAGCCCAACATCCGCTAAGGCTAACAGCCAAGGCAACGCCGAGGATGGCTCCGCCGAGTGCCCGAGTGCTAATCATGATCCCCCTCCTCCGCCTTGGCATAGACGATGCCCCCCCTGGGCAATCACCAATGCTTTCGGTGTACAGCAGTGGTTGAATCGTCCGGGGAGGAAGGCTAACTTTAAGGGTTTTACAGAAGGGATCGATTCGAGCTGATATGCTGATAGCGACTCATTTGCCCAGTTTAACAGTCAGACGGTTTATTCCATCAAAGGAAGAGCAACTATTAATACAATGAAATAATTTTCACTGCATAGTATTCCATATGGCTCCATTACCAACTCGCGCGCCTCGTGCGCGCGCGGCTGGTCAGCTTGGCATCCTGTGTGTGCGTGGTACTTGAACGGTACTTCCGCGCGTGTGTGCGCGCGGAATAGACCACCCATTCGGCTGACAGATGAAAGGGTACTTGCGCACTTCGTGCGCGCGCTGCTTTGGAGGGAGTATGTGTGCGAGGTTGGGCGCGGCGTGTGTGTGGCTCGCGAGACATCCAGATGCTGGCCATCCGGAATCAGTGCCCAACCCGTACTGGCGCGCTCGTGGGCGCGCGGGGTCGTTGTCATCAGTTTGGCCCCTGTACTCTTCTATGGACATACCCCGCACGGCTGGCAGGGGTACTGTCAGTAGACATCAACAGTCTACGCTACTCACCTTGGGGTGAACTAGTGTACAAGTTGGGAATCTGGCAATT
>CAYPJB010000124.1:0-10787 GCA_964410845.1 uncultured Bacteroidales bacterium
CACGATCACCTCGATTTCCCAGAATGAGACAGGCATTTCGAAGTAGCCCCTGTCGTTTTGCTCGCCAAAGGGCAGTGCCACGAAAATTGCGGCGAAGTTCCGACTCTTCCATCGTGAGGAGTTTCACCAGATCAATAGTGCCTTTATCGGATTGATTCCATCTGGAAGCAAGCAATCTCTCTTCCTGCCCATGTGGCGCTTTGCGATTCCAGGGACAGACATCCTGACAGATATCACATCCAAAAAACCATTCACCTAACTTGTCTCGATATTCCACCGGGATACTGCCACGCTTTTCGATCGTGAAGTAGCTGATACATTTGGAAGCATCCAGCACGCCTGGTTCGGGAAATGCCTGAGTTGGACACGCATCAACACAGGCTGTACAAGTGCCACAATGACTGGCAAGATGCGGTTCGTCCACTTCCAATTCGATAGTGGTCAGCAATGCGGACAGCAGCAGAAAACTGCCAATGTGCTTGTTGATGAGCATGGTGTTTTTGCCAAACCAGCCAAGACCAGCTAATCGAGCGTAATCACGTTCGAGGAGCGGGGCAGAATCAACAACACCACGTGACACTGAACCTGGCATCTCTTGAGACAACCAGGCTGCGAGTAGATTCAATTTAGCCCAAAGCAGTGGATGATAGTCATCCCCTAACGCATAAGTTGCAACACGTCCGTAATTGAGTGGTGTTTGCTCGTTCCGCAACATCGGCTGATGATAGCTGATACCCATCATCATGACGGAACGACAACCGGGAAGTATCGAATCAAGTGAACCTCGTGCGGCTGCACCATCCTGCAGGTATTTCATCTCTGCAGCATACCCATTCTGCAACCAGTTCTGGAATCGTTGCCAGCCGGGTGCCTGAACGGCGGGTGCTATGCCTACCAGGTCAAAACCTAATGACCGAGCTTGTTCTTTCAAGTGTGTTGTAAGGGATGCCACGACACGACCTCCCTGCTACATTCCACCCGTAACTCCGATGATCTCGCCGGTGACCCAATGGCTTTCATCGGAAGCAAGGAAGGCCACGACATTCGCAATTTCTTCTGGCGTCCCCAGCCGTTGCAACGGAGTATGCTTGGCGATTTTGGAAAACATGGGTTCAGGCATGGAGTTACGTGACAATTTGGTATCAATCAGTCCCGGAGAAACACTGTTTACCCGAATGCGTTTAGGACCTAATTCCTGCGAAAGAACCTGCGTCATGGAATCCAGCGCGGCCTTAGTGCTGGTATAGAGCAGTGTTTTTGGAGGGCATTCGCGAACGATCGCAGAGGAAATATTGATGACGCTGCCACCGTTACTCCAGAGCGGCATTGCTCGCTGGATTGCCAGCATGGGCCCACGAACATTGATGTTGAAGAAGCGAGCGAATTGAGCAATATCGTTCTCTTCAAACGGGATCAATTCCGCGACGGCAGCATTGTTGACGAGTATGTCTAGGTGTTGATAACTTTTCTTGATCGACTGAAAGAGCGACTCGATCTGGTCAGGCATTTCCATGTCGCAGCGAATCGCTTGTGCCCTGCCTCCACTCAGAACGAGTTCATCGCATACTCGTTCAGCAGGTTCTGCTTCATCGTTATACGTCAGTATAACTGTTGCCCCTTCTCGCGATAGTTTTCTACAGATGGCAGCTCCGATACCTCGAGAACCACCAGTAACCAGCGCAATCCTGTTTGTAAGCCGACGATGGGGCATAACTGCATCCTGAACTGTGTTCAGGTATGATATAAGATATGGAGAGGATACTTAAGCAACGCCTGCTTGATTAGCTGATGAGGGAGAAAAGCCGGGATCCGATTGCAGTTTTGTACGGAGTTTCTGCCGTGCCCGAGACAGCAATGGGCCGATGCTGTTAACCGGTATACCCAGCCGACTACTGATCTCTTCGTAGGAAAGCCCCACCAGATAATGCAAACGCACTACCTCTCGTACCCCCTTGGGTAATCGAGTCAGCAAGTCATGGACATGCTCAAGTGCATCTGCTCCATCGTCATCGTGGATTGTTTCTTCCATCGATTCCTGATGCAGAGGCACTGATTTGAAGATAGCGGTAGTACCAAATTTGCGGGCAAACAAGTGTATACAGCAACGCCTGCAGATTACAGTGAGGTACGTGGCAAGAGAAGAACGACCTTGAAACTGTCGAAGTACAGCATAATTATTGGCAACCAACTGCAACAGGACATCGGAAGCCAGATCTTCTACATCAGCGGGCTGAAGGGTAACGCCACGCAAATGAGCCGTATGATGGATAACTCGATAGATCAGATTGAGGTAGGTATCTACGAAGTCATTCCATGCCCCCGGCTGATGCGAGAGACAACGCTGCACCAGCTTGTTTTCATCGATCGAGAGAGGCACTTTACCACCCTCTCGCCTCAAGCCATACACTCCTGTGACTTGTGACGTATTAGTTTCCACGATCCCTCAATGTATTCTACGCCGCATCTCATCACGATGTGGAGTAATTCCATGCACCCTGCCACAGGATTCGCACTTCCAGTTCAGGTTGCGCCTGACGTACTCATTCTGCAAGAGGGACCGATATTGCATGAAACTAATTCATCATGAGATGCGTTTGATCGTATCGTCAGACATGTCAAGGGATTATGCTGCTATGGTGTGCATGAGAAACAACTGAATCTCCTGAAGTTCAACTTGAAATCTCGATGACTTCCAGGATGCTAACACTGAGTCCATAATTGATCCCTTCAAAAGAACATCATGAAACTCGCCTTTAGCAGCAACGCCTATCTGAATTTCAGCTTCGCCGAGGCCTGTGCTCGTGTTCGACAGGCAGGCTATGCTGGAATTGAAATCATGGCCGATGTCCCCCACGCCTGGCCTGCCTACTTATTGCGTGAGCAGAAGCAGAAAATCAAACAGACGATTACTGACAACGGCCTGTCAATAAGCAACGTCAATGCCTTCATGATGAATGCCATCAATGATCATCGACAGAAGTACTGGCATCCATCCTGGATTGAACCGTATCAGCCATATCGACAGGTACGAATCGATCATACCAGGCGTGCGTTAGACCTGGCTAAGGAACTGGGAGCCCCTTGCATCACCACTGAACCCGGTGGACCACTGGAGCCGGGGCAAAGCTGGGAGGACGCACTACATCTTTTTTGTGATAGCCTTAGCCCCGTAGCGGACCATGCACATGCCATCGGTGTTCCATTGCTGATTGAACCCGAACCTGGCCTGCTGTTAGAGACTGCAGCTCATTACGAACGCTTCGCCTCGGTATTTCAGCACCCGGGCATAGGGCTCAATTTCGATATTGGCCACATGTATTGCGTTGGCGACGAACCTGCATCTGCAATACACCAGTTAGCCAGGCATATCCAACATGTTCACCTGGAAGATATCGCAGCCAGTCGAGTGCATCATCATCTCGTTCCTGGCGAAGGCGCCATCGATTTCAAACCGATCATCCAGGCTCTACGGGAGATCAAATATCAGGGTTGGGTAACGATTGAGCTCTATCCTTACATCGACAATCCGGATGTTGCCGCTCAAAAAGCGTACAACGCGATTGCACCACTCATCGGGTAAATTTCATTGCTTGCGAAATAGATGGCGTCCCTGGATGCCTTTAGCAATCATGAAAGCACTCATGGCACTCATGACGATTTCCAGAATGGAAATGAGCACCAGGTGCTCCGGTTCCTGGGTCACACAATAGATAGAACTGGCCAGCGATATCAGAAGTATCGCAGTTCCCATAACTATCCAGCTACGATAAATACCGACGTTAAAGTCGCCATGAACTCGTACGAGTTCACTGGCAGCATGTCGTGACATCCCCCATTCCATTGATGTCATAATGGCTGCTCTTCTACCTTTTCCTTCAGCCAGCATGACGATGGGATTACAACTTCGGGGGCATTCTCGTTGTGATTGATACAACAGCGTCCAATCCTGCCAGAATCGATGATTGCGCCACGCCCAAAACAGTGCCAGCATTGTGAAGGCTACAAAGCCGATTAATACCAGGCCGAGCCAATCAACCACATCATTGACCATGTAGACACAGATTGCAACCACATTGATCAATGCAGCAACGGCGATGGCTAACGTCAGCGTGAACCATTCCGATGCCCAGTGGGTGCTGCTATCAGTTGCCACATCCACTTTCGTATTGGCATTGAGCGGATCAAGACCGTATGCCATAAGCTTTTCGACAGCTTGCTGTCGATTAAGCTTGCCCTGTCGGATTGCGATCACCATGTCGCGATGTCGGCCAGCATTCTGATGTCGATGTTCGTTGAGATGCACGACTATCTGGCTGGCATCAGAACCGGAAAAGCCTGCTTCGCGTAAACGTCCGGATGCGCGTGCCTGGCCGGATGGGGAATCATCCAGCACTCGCGCTGCATCGCGGATCAGTTTCTTGGTTGTTTCCACCTGCTCGGATATCTCACCGACTGCAGCATGGGCTTCTTCGTGACTCCAGCCCAGTCGCACCAGGCGGATGACAGCACCAACCTTGTCAAGGGAACCGCTCATGAGTTCCTGCCCGACTATCTGCAAATGTTCGCTATAATCTTCGGGTACGCCATCGTACATGGGGCTGCTCTTCCTGGCACGTAACCATCCTGATTGGTAATGGTAGATTAATATTATCATACGCAGCATCAGCGAACTTGTACTCAAAAATGCACATGCTTTAATCATTCCTGCATCGAACGGCGCGCAGGAAGAAATCACCTTGCAAAGGGGTGGTCTCTTCAAATTCAAACTGCATACATTCCTGGAGCAGTTGAACCCCTTCGCCTCTCACAGGGCTGGGAGACAGCACACCACCAATGATCTTGCTGGCAAGAAACACCCACGCCTCATCGATTGCCTTAGCATCAAAAAAGGAGCCTAGCAGATGCCCGCCTCCCTCTACCATGATGTTGCACCAACGGCGTCGCCCGGCTTCTTCCAGAAAGTGCTGAACCATCCCTGTTGAAGAACAATCCTGTAGCAACAGCAGTTCACAACCTCGATCCTGTAGTTTTCGCTGTCTCTCGGCATCAGCACACTGATGAAGTACAAGGACAGGTGCTTCCTGGGTACTGCGGACAAGCTTGGAATCCACTGGCAATCGCAGTTGGCGATCGAACACAACACGAGTAGCCGTTCTAAGGCCTTGTGGTCTGGCTGTCAGTTGCGGATCATCTGCCAGGACTGTTCCAATTCCGACGACAATTGCATCCACCCTGCCCCGTAACTCATGTGCCTTTGCCCGGCTCGCTTCCGAACTGATCCATCGCGAGTCTCTGGATTTGGTCGCTATCTTGCCATCTAATGTCATCGCCCATTTTGCGGTAACATAAGGCAAACAGGTCTTAATAAGCTTGAAATAGGCTGAGTTCAACTTCTTGGCTGCTGATTCTTCAACACCCACAATCACTTCAATGCCCGCTGAACGCAACCTTTCAATGCCCGAACCACTCACAGCAGGAAATGGATCAAGAATTGCAGCAACTACCTTCTTGATTCCTGATTGAATGATGGCATCCACACACGGTGGCGTTTTCCCAAAGTGGGAGCAAGGCTCCAGGGTTACGTAGAGTGTCGCTCCTAGTGCTTGCTCACCTGCCTGCGCTAATGCATGAATTTCTGCGTGGGGACCACCGAATGCCTGATGAAAGCCTTCGCCTACTATCGTTTCTTCGCGGACTACAACAGCACCAACCATCGGATTTGGTTCCACTCGTCCCAGCCCGAGTTTTGCCAAGGTCAAAGCACGAAGCATGAATTCGCTGTCACCAGGCAAGATGGTTACTCCTTGCCAAACTGGAGGAGAATTTTGCCTTGCCTGCCGGGAGTTTCAGCAGCCTGGATCGCATCCAGGTATTTCTCAAAAGAGAAGACTTCTGCTACATCGGTCGTGAGCACTTTCTCTTGCATTAGCTTGCCAATTTGTTTGAGAAGACTGAGCATCTGCAACTTGCTCTGCCTGGCACTCCACTGCTGAAGGGCAAAGCCCTCTACCTTGGAACCAAAGCCGATGAGTTGCCTGTTGGTAAATTCGGCAGGTGACCAGTCAAGCGATCCATAGACGATCATCTTTCCCTGCATGCCCAGACATTTCACCATCTGCGAAGCTGTAGCCCCGCCGACTGCATCCAATGCATATTTGACCATTTCACCATTGGTAATCTCTTTTACGCGGTTCAGTACGTCTTCCCTGGAAGCATCAACCACCACATCAGCTCCAAGTTTTTTCAAAGTCTCAGCCGTCTCGGCTCGACGTACGATATTGATAGTTCTGAATCCGAGTTTCTTGCCCAGTTTCACAACCATTTTTCCCAGTGAAGAACCAGCAGCCGACTGAAGCAGCCAGGCACCTGGTGCAACTTGCAATTCGTGCTTCACCATGACCCAAGCAGTTGCAGGATTCACAAAATAGCCTGCGGCATCATGGTCTGAAACACCATCTGGAACTGGAAAAAGCCTGAGTGCAGGGACGACCACCTGTTCCTGCCAGTTGCCTGAATGCTGATTGAGGACCACTACTTTACGGCCAGGTTTTATACCCATGACAGTTTTGGCAATCAGGCTGTTTACTTCCTCGACAATACCAATGCCTTCAAAGCCAGGTACAGCGGGATAGCTGGGCATCTTGCCGTATAGACCACGAACTTTGAGGAGATCCGATGGATTGATGGGCGACAAAAGCATACGTACTCGAGCCTGTCCTGCACCGACAGCAGGAACAACAGTCTCCTGGAGTTTCAACACTTCCTTCGGTTCACCATGATCTGCAAACTGGAGAGCGCGCATGAGATTCTCTCTACTTCTAAAGCCATTTCTACTCTTAAGTCTAGAATACTAGTGTAAGGAAACATCATCAAAGAGAGAGGACTTTGTCATGCTTCGCACCCTGATGCTATCGCTGGTGATCGCCCTGTACTGTTATGCAGGCAGTATCGCTGACGACAAACAAACCGAGCAGAAGAAGGATGAGCCTAAAAAGAATCTGATGACCCTCAAGCTGGAGCATGCCCAAAAAATGCTGGCAGCAGTCGCTCAGAACGACTTTGTCAAGGTCGAACAGAACGCTCAGGAACTGATCAAAATCAGCAAGGAACTGGGGTGGAAGCACATCCGCACTGAGCGCTATGAAGAACTCAGCAAAGAGTACCGCACTGAACTGGAATACCTCATCAAGGCTGCGAAGTTCAAGAACACTGACGGTATGGCACTGGGTTATGTCAAAACCAGCCTGGCTTGCTTTAACTGTCACAACCACGTTCGTGAAGTACGCATTGCACAACGATAACTCGAGTCCTTTAACCACCAGGAGCATCCATGATAACGCTGTTTCTTGCTACACTGCTTACCTTCTCAGATCCCGTTGAATTTGGCAAACTGAAGTCAACTCCGCCTGAGGGCTGGAAGGAGATGCGGGCCGGCCCCATGCAACTCAAGAACTTCACTGTACCCAAAGCGGAAGGCGATGAAGACCCCAGCACCTTGACCATCTTTCAGTTCCCAGGGGGTGTAGGCGGACTCGAAGCTAATGTCGCTCGCTGGAAGAAGATGATCGAACCGCCTGCTGGCAAGACTTCCGAAGACATCAACAAGGTCAGCGACTTCGAGGTCAGCAAAATCAAAGTGACTGTATGTGACGCGACAGGCACCTATCTGTTCAAGCCGAACATGAGTGATCCTTCGAACGTTGTTCGCAAGGAAAACTATCGCCTGATCAACGTCTACTTCCCAACAGAGGACAAGGTCTACACCATTCGTCTGGTCGGACCAGCCAAGAGCGTTGCCGCTGCCGAGAAAGGGATGATGGAGTGGCTGAAGAACTTCAAATAAGCGAGTTCGACTACCACTTGCCACCCGAATTGATTGCTCAGGAGCCGTGCATCCGACGTGAGGATGCACGGCTTCTTGTCGTCGAGAGAGCAAGTGGCACGATTCGTCACCAGCATATTCGTGACTTGCCGGTACTGTTGAAGCCACACGATTTGCTGATCTTCAACAATACCAGGGTGCTGCCTGCGCGCATCTTTGGCAAACGAGCCAAGACTGGCGGAAATTGGGAAGGACTGTTTCTCCGTGAACGAACGGAATCATTTCCGCTATCGTGGGAACTGCTGGCTCAAACCCGTGGCTACATTCACGAAGGTGAATGGATTGATCTGTTGGATCGCGACAACCATCCATCGCCTTATCGCCTACAAGTGACTGGTAGAACAGAAGATCGCCACTTGTTGGTGAAACCTGAATCGCCCATCTCACCACAGGAACTCTTTTCCAGGATTGGGCATGTCCCGCTGCCCCATTACATCAGACACGGCATTGATAACGACAATGACCGCCAGCGATATCAGACGGTGTATGCCGAGAAAAGCGGCTCGGTGGCAGCACCTACTGCTGGACTGCACTTCACGCCGGAATTGCTGCAGCAGTTACAAACTGTCGGCATCGAACAGGCGTTTGTAACGTTGCATGTAGGTATCGGCACATTTGCTCCCATCAAAGTGAGTAACCTGCATGAGCACGTGATGCATGAAGAATGGTGCGAATTGCCTGCGTCCACAGCACAAGCCATCAATTCATGCCGTGGCAGACGGATCGCTGTCGGAACCACGACTGTACGAACTCTCGAGTCGTCTCCGATTACCGATACCGGTCTTCAACCCTGGTCAGGATCTACCAGTATCTTCATCAAACCAGGCCATCAGTTTCGAACCATCGATGGGCTTTTGACCAACTTCCATCTTCCCAGAAGCACGCTGCTGGTGCTCATCTCAGCCCTGGCGGGCCGTGAGTTGATACGTCATGTTTACGAGGTAGCAGTACAGGAACGATATCGCTTTTTCAGCTACGGCGATGCCATGCTCATTCTGTAGAACATCCGGATGACCGAGTTTCCTTTCAAAATCATAACGACCAGCTTCGATCCGGCTCAGGCTGAACTGCACGTGCAGTACACAGGCATGGAAGCTTTTGATGCGAACGAATGGTCAGGTAGCATCATTGGTCCATACTGCCATGCTCGGCAAACCATTGCTATTTCGTATCCGCTGAATCCCAGTTCAAATGACGCATTCTCAGCGCGCGTTGCAGAACCTTGCTACTGGTCCCCCAATGCACCTTTTCTGTATGAACTGGTTCTCCAGAACAACCTGGATCAGCGAAAGTATCGACATCGCTGGGGCTTGCAAAGCCTTTTAATCAAACGCAATCAGTTTCTTCAAAATCAACAGAAACTGACACTGCGTGGCGTGCGGCTCTCGCAACTGCCTTCCTCTGAAATGGCCATCACCCTGCGGGAAGCCGATGTCAATTTACTGCTAACACCACTTACGAAAGACGTTACGAGCATTGCCAACTGGGCGGATCAGCTGGGCTTTTATGTGCTCTACGAAGTACACCCTGATGAAGATGAATTACTCTGGTATGCAGAAAGTGAACTCTTTCAGCATGTCAGCACGATGGGATTCGTCTTTCCCCAAGGCTCCATGCAAAACCCGCAGCTATGGCATAATGCCATGCTTCATCTGCATCGGCAACGGCGAGATGTTTTCATTGGGATTATCATCGAAGATGTACCACTTAGCATGGTGCAGGGGCATGTGGAATTTGTGCTTGCACCAGTGCAGTTCATGCCTGATTTAACAGCAGTCAAAATGCCGGTTGTCGGGATCGTTCGACGGTTTGACCTGCTCTCCGAAGAACTTCCCCTAAACTGGGCTGGTCGTATTTCACGTGTGATGCCCAGCGAGTAAGATGGCATCTGTATGAAAAGGACGTAATCATGCCGATATCCAGACGCGCCGCACTGTCTACGCTGGCTGGCACGTGCCTGCTTCCAGCAGCTACACGAGCTACTCCACCTGCGGAGCCTTTCAAATACTGCCTCAACACCGCCACCATTCGCGGGCAGAAACTGAAATTGGAACAGGAGATCGAGGTCGCGGGCAAAGCTGGATACAACGCGATTGAGCCTTGGATCGAAAAGCTCGAAGAGTTTGCCAAATCGAACAAGCTTTCGGAGCTTACTAAAAGACTCAAGGATCACAAGCTCACCGTCGAAAGCGCCATTGGCTTTGCTGCCTGGGTTGTCGATGACCCTACTCAACGCAAGAAGGGACTCGAAAATGCCAAGCGAGCGATGGCCCTGGTAGCAGAACTGGGTGGCAAGCGGCTGGCTGCACCTCCCGTGGGAGCGACTGATCCCAAAGTAACACTCGATCTCCGCCAGGCAGCAGACCGCTATCGTGATCTTCTAGAACTCGGCGACAAGATGGGTGTCACTCCCCAAGTTGAAATCTGGGGATTCTCCAAGAATCTTTCACGCCTAGGTGAAGGTGCGCTGGTAGCCATCGAAACAGGCCATCCCAAGGCGTGTGTATTGGCTGATGTTTACCACCTCTACAAAGGTGGCTCAGGCTTCACAGGCCTCAAGTTACTCAGCGCTGCTGGACTCCAGGTCTTCCATATGAACGACTATCCAGAAATCGCTCGCGATAAAATCGTTGACAAAGACCGTGTCTATCCAGGTGATGGTATCGCACCGTTGAAGGAAATTCTCAAGGGACTCTATGACCTGGGTTTTAATGGCGTGCTATCGCTGGAACTCTTTAATCCAGAGTACTACAAGCAGGATGCCCTGGAAGTTGCCAGGAAAGGCTTGCAGAAAATGAAGACCATCGCCCACGAAGCCGTTGGACTGACTTTGTAACCTACGACCAGGCTGCGTACCAGCACATGGAATGATAGTCATGCACGAAACCTATTGATTCCAACAGCT
>CAYPJB010000125.1:0-10786 GCA_964410845.1 uncultured Bacteroidales bacterium
CTTTCGGCAGATCCATCTGCTGGATGATATCGTGCAACTGTAATTCCACTTCGTTGACACTCCTGGTCTGTGTTATCGTTCATGACACCTTCCCCCCGATCATTAATCCGCAAGGAGAAGAATTAAGTTACTTTTTGATTTTGCGAAGCGCTTCGTTGACTACCCGTTGCAACTGGCGATCAGGATTCCGTTCCTTCAGGAAAGCTTCAAAAACAGGAATTGCCTCTTTAGCATCTGGGCCAATGTTCCCAAGAGCGATGACGTAGGTAGCTTTGACAACATTCCCTCGTCGCATATTGGGGGCTTCAGCTTCATAGGCTTTGAGGAGATCACCTACAGCTTCCTTGGCATCAGGTCCAATTCGAGAAAGTGCTTCTGCAGCGTGCAGTCGTACCTTATTGTCCTTTTCTTTCAGGCCAGCGCGAAGACTGGGAACGGCATCTTTGCCAAACTTGCTGAGCGAGGCAGACGCAAGAGTGATGACTTCTTCATCTTCATCGTTGAGAGCACGGGCCAACGCCGGAATAGTTGATTTCGGCTCGCTGCCAATGTTACCGAGAGCTTCAGCAGCACCTCGACGAACAAGGACATCACGATCCTTGTCCAGCAGGTTGATCAGCTGGGGAGCAAGGGGCTTTGCAGTGGCCCCCATCTGGCCAGCCTGCTTAATTGCTTTACGCTTTTTGACGGCTTCGTTCGACTTGAGATCCGTGGAAATCTGGCGCAACTGGTCTTTATTGTCGTTAGCAACAACATTGGTTGTTACTCCGAATGCAATAAACATGGCTACCAATGCGGTTCGTTGAAGGATCATATGCACACCCACTCAGTTCGCTTCTGTTAGAGTCTCCTCTATATAATACCTCTGCAACTGCAACGGAGAAACAGGCAATGAGCGATCCTGCGAAGAAAATTATCGTGGACAACGATTGGAAAGAGGAAGCCCAGGCGGAAAAGGAAGCCTTGGAGGCAAAACTCGCTGAAGAAAAAGAAAAAGTGCATCGACCTATTCCGACAGCGTCTTTCGATGTGCTGCTGAACTCTCTTGCTATGCCAGCGATGCTGAATTTGGGCATGGTCCAGATGCCCGACCATGAGCCTAACCTTGCTGAGGCTAAATTTTACATCGACCTGTTAGAAGTGCTGGAAAAGAAGACCAAGGGCAACCTGGATGTACAGGAACATAATACGCTTACAACCCTATTGCACGAATTGCGCATGGCTTTTGTTGCTATCTCGCAAGGTGCTGGAATTCAGAGCTAAGGTAGCTGAGAAGGTCGGATGCTGACCACGGATTCCCAGTAAATCTGTCGAGCCACCTGGTTTACCACAATACTCAACAACTTACTGTTCATATCTTCGACGACACCCTCCCATTGTCCTTCGGGTAATTTTACTTTTACGTTCATTCCGATTAATTGCGCATAGTGCTTCCACTGATTCATCAAATGGTCCTGCGTGCCTTCTATCCAATCGCGAAAACTATCATTCCATATTTCCAGAAGTCGAGTAGTAACGAACTCGCGATTGATGGGCTGCGAAGAGAACTGATGAAGTGACCCTGCGTGCATGAGATTAGCTGCTTTCAACGCAACAAGTGGCACATTGATGTTAAAACCAACTCCAACCACTGACCAGTCTCTCCTCTGTTCCACCAGGATTCCACACACCTTCTTCCCTTCCAACATCACATCATTAGGCCACTTTAAGCTTGGTTTCAGCCCAGTGAACTGATCAATGAATTGACAGACACCCACTGCTGCCCAGATGGTTAAAGGGATCTTATTCGAAAGGCTTTCTTCATGGTGAATCTGCATCGATAGCAGAAGAGAAGTCGATGGCGGAGCGTGCCAGCGATTGCCTCTTTGTCCACGACCGGAAGTTTGCTCATCGGCGATGACAACAAGGCCATGTTCTCTATGCTGCCATGCAATGTCATTGGTGCTGGCAACAGTATGGTAGCGAAGAATGCGTTGGCCTAAATGCATGGCTTACTCGATATAATCGAGGGCAATATCCAGTGCAGGGGCAGAATGCGTGAGCGCACCAACGCTGACATAATCTACTCCGGTAGCTGCCACCTCAGCTACAGTCTCGAGATTGATCCCACCCGAGGCTTCTAACATAACTCGCGGCTGGAGTTGATTGCGAAGCAAGACCGCCTCTTTCAGCATTGCTGGTTTCATGTTGTCCAGCAACACAATGTCGGGCATTGCAGCAAGGGCTTCCTTGAGTTGTACCAGGTTATCGACTTCAACCTCCACCTTTGCTTTACCCTTCCATGCTTCATTGGCTAGTCGAACGGCTTCCGAGAGGGGGGTCTGGTGTTGACGTAACCCCGCCAGGTGGTTGTCCTTGATCATCACCGCATCGTAAAGCCCGATTCGATGGTTCGTTCCGCCACCACAGGCGACTGCATACTTAGATAATAGCCTCCAGCCCGGAAGAGTCTTTCGGGTATCTAAAACCTTACAGTTCGTGTGCTTCACGAGTTCGACGTACTTTTTCGTCAGGCTGGCGATGCCGCACAAATGCTGAATAAAATTCAGAGCTGTTCGTTCAGCAGCAAGCAGACTTCGCAAAGGACCAGTAATTGTGGCAATCTTGTCCCCCTTCTGTAACCGAGCTCCATCCTGAAGGTGCAGTTGTACTATCAGTCCTGGATCGACTGCCTGACAGACCATTTCCACGGTTTCAACACCTGCCAGCACACCCATCACCCTGGCTACCATCACTGCCTTGCCCTGATATTGGATGGGGATCACAGTCTTGGAAGTAATATCCCCTGCTACCCCCAGGTCTTCATCGAGTGCAAGTTGAATCAATACTTTTACTGCCTGTCGCTGACGATCATCCATTTTGATGGAAGAGTTGGAAGGCATCACATCTCCCTCTCAATCGCTGCTTGCCGACGATACCAGCATCTTTATCATGAGGATAATAGATCGCGCATGTTCAGATGCCTATTGATCGGCTAGTCACGCACCTGCGGTGGCTGTGCCGAACATCTTACGGCTACTGAACGTAATGGTCTTATCTGTCAGCTTCTTTTGTGCGTCATCACCGTTCGGACAAGGTTTTTCCTATGGCGGCTAGCTCATCCGAAGTCATTGTCGAGACACGCAACCTTAGCAAAGTGTATCTCGATTTCTGGGGTCGCAAAAAGAAGCAGGCTCTTCGTTCGCTCAACCTTGATATCAAAAAAGGTGAAGTCTTCGGGCTGCTCGGGCCCAACGGTTCTGGCAAAACAACCACTATTAAGCTGCTCCTTGGCCTGCTTTTCCCTTCAGAAGGTGAAGCCCTCGTCTTTGGTAAGCCAGGCACCAACGTACAGAAGAACGAAAAAATCGGCTACCTTCCTGAAGAATCGTATCTTTATCGCTTTCTTACGGCAGAAGAAACCCTCGACTTTTATGGTCGGCTCTTCAACATTCCGGGCGATGTCCGCCGACAGCGGGCCAATGAACTGATTGAAAAAGTGGGGCTGGCACGAGACAAGAAACGAACCTTGAAGGAATACTCCAAGGGTATGCGTCAACGTATCGGACTGGCCCAGGCACTCATCAACGATCCGGAACTGGTTATTCTTGATGAACCTACTTCCGGTCTTGATCCTATCGGCACCAAGTGGATGAAAAACCTGATCCTCGAGTTACGAGATCAGGGCAAAACGATACTCATGTGTAGCCACCGTCTGGAAGATGTACAGGATGTCTGCGATCGGATCGCGATTCTTTACGATGGCGAACTGCAGGAACTCGGCTCAGTAGCAAAACTGCTCGAAGTCGAAGAAATGGTGCAACTCACTGCCAAGGGTCTGAAGATCAACGAAAACCTCAAGCATGATCTTGCTGAGGTAATCAAGAAACACGGTGGCAATGTTGACAAAATAGATCACCCGACAACGACTCTGGAAGATCTCTTCCTTCGCATCGTGGAAGACAGCAAGGCTCGTCCCGGTCGTCGCTATCTTCCACCGAGCGAACAGCCTGGTGGTGCTCAAAAGACTTAGTGCTTTCTTTGGTCATCCACTTTTTCCTATTTGTTTGAAAGCTCTATGTTCGCTGCATTTAATCTGGAAACAGTCTTTCCAACGATGGAAAACCTGGGCGAATACTCCGAACTCTGGCTGCGTAAAGCCGGAGTAGGGGCAATGGTGGCCCTGGTGATCTGGTTTATCTGGTTTGTGTTGAAAGCCGCGCTGCGTGATGGCAAATGGGTGCCTTATGGTCTCATGGGAAGACTTGAATCTGAAGGCACGGAGAACAACTGGCGTGCCCGAGTCTTCTGGATGCTTCTTGGAATAACTTCTGTCGCAGTCATTGGTGGTATAGGATTCTACTTCTACTACTTGATGAACAATAATGAGCTTTTCGATGTCTTCGATGTACCTAACAAAGATAATCGATATCGGACGCACACCCTGGCGGATTTGATCATCAATGTGGTGTGCCTGCTCGCCTTATTGACAGTTTCCATCGAACTCATTTTCGACCTTGTAAGGCTTAGCCCTCGCAGGCTCTTTGCCATCGCCAAATTCAGCATTAAGGAAGCAATCCGCAAGAAGGTATTGTGGGTTTTCTTTATTCTGGCCTTGATGGTGCTCTTCGCCAGTTGGTTCATCACCACTGAGCAGAAAAAGGACCAATGGCAGCAGTACATCAATCTCGTCTTCTATGTCGTGTCAGTCATGGTATTGGTTACTTCCACCGTACTTGCATGTTTCAGCATCCCTTCGGACATCAAGCAACAAACTATCTTTACGGTGGTGACCAAACCTGCTCAAAAGATTGAAATCATACTTGGCCGTATATTAGGCCTTGTGATCCTAATGACAGGCATTCTTGCCATATCGGGAACAGTAAGCCTGATTTATGTAGCACGTGGAGTTGACCCTGAAGTAGCCAAGAACATACGCGCACGCAATGTGGCTTTCGGAACTTTATTCTTCCTTGATGTTACTCCTAGTGGAGAACGAATTCTCAAAACCCGAGGTGGTGATAATATCGGCCGGCTCTGGGAGTATTTTCAGTACCTCAGTGGTGGAACCGGCCAGGAAGCACTATGGATCTTCCGGAATTTACCTGCTACCGTTGCAGACAAATCTCTGGTGAATGTGGAAGCAACTTTCGACATCTTTCGAACCAGCAAGGGTGGTGCCGAACGGTTTGATCAAGGTGTATCCGTCACGTTTTATTTCGTGAACGATAAGAAATGGCGTGGCAACTTCGATGAATTTCGCAATGCACGAGATCCAAAAACTAACTTGCCACTTTCAGCTGATGAAAAAGCTCGCAAGTTCGGTTACTATGAACTCGAGAGGCCCGTCAAGGTTTTCGATGAAGGCGAAGCGGTTCAGGTCAGTTTCCCTGGTAGCATCATGGCTGATTCCGGGCCCGATGCCAATCTCGAAGTTCACGTCAGTTGTCGATCCAGTTCACAATATTTAGGTACTGCCCAGCGCAATCTCTATCTGCTTCTCAGTGACGGTAACTGGGTCTTGAACTTCGTCAAAGGTCTGATTGGTGTCTGGTTTTTCATGTTTCTCGTTATTACCATTGGTGTGGTACTTTCGACCTACTTGAATGCCCCCATCAGTTTGCTTGTTACTCTTCTTCTGATCATTCTTGGCCAGCCAACTATTCTCAAGTACATCTACGAAGAGTCTTTGCCATATGATCCGATAAATCGACCAGGTGGTAGGGCTTTTGAAGCCGGCCTGCGTTTGATCAACCGGGAAAATATGGTCACTCCACTAGCCGAAAACACAGCAACTCGCACTGCTGTTGCTCTAGATAGTACCATTCGGTATCCGTTCAAACTATTGCACGCCATTTTACCAGAAACAGAAATCTATGATCGTAAGCTTTTTGTTTCAGAGGGTTTTGATATCCCCTGGAGCGAACTGCTAGCGACTTTCATACGCCTCATCATGTACCTCATACCCATGACAGTGCTCGGCTACTTCCTGCTGAGTGGTCGTGAAATAGCTAATTAACTGACGGAGAGAAGCCATGTCAAAAGCATATGCAGCTATTCGTCAGCGGAAGCTGATCTACCTTTTTGCTATTGTTCTGCTCTTGGGTGGAGCCTACGCTCACAAGTTCCTCGTTATTGATGAACAGGCCAAGAAATACGACATCAGCGAAACCAACTTGGGTAAAGTAGATCTGGGTGGTTCAATTTCCCGATTCGTACTTTCCAGTTTCCGTGGTCCGTTGGTGTGTGGCCTCTGGTGGGAAGTAGAAGAGTTGCAGCAGCGTCATGATTTCAAACAGTTGGAACTTCTTGTAACCGCACTTACCAAACTCCAGCCTCACTACAAAGGCCCATGGAAATATCAGGGTTGGAATCTGGCTTACAACGTGTCGGTTGAATTCGAGCGAGCAGAAGACAAGTATTTCTACATCTCGAAGGGTATTCGTTGGCTTGCCTATGGTGAAGAAATCAATCGGCTTCGTCTTTATGATGAATCCCGCCCCGACAAGGTTCGAGTTGTTGGCGATCCTGAAATGCGATCGCAGTTTGCGCAGGATATTTCCAACAAGATGTATTACTCAGATGAAAATCTGCTCTTTCGTCCGCTCCTGCACATGAGCTGCATTCCTCCCTCACAGAGAAATCCGATTGAATTGAAGAATAACGCCACACAGATGGAGCGGTTCAAATCGCAATATCCACGATTCGTTCGCCGTGTGAAAACTTACCTGAACATCCCCGAGGGTGATGAGCAGACACTCAACCGCGAACTGGTTCAGTTCCTGACTCAATTCAAGGATGTTCCTTCACTCTGGAAAACAGACGACAGCAATCGAGCTGTCCTGTCGGATGATCCCTGGCCTCGCTGGCCCAGCATGTCAGACAAAGAGTTCATTGGCAAAGTAGCCGACCAGGAATTGCTGCAGGACAGCCTGGATATAGCGCGTCGCTGGTACACTTTCTCCACGGAAATGCTTCCAGAACCGAAAAAAGACTTAACGGATGACATCACTCCAGTACAGGATCGATACACCCGTACCAACAAGGGCATGCACAGCATGATTTTCCGTGCGAAACCTGCGCAAACACAAAGTCGCAGTTCGCTGGAACTATACAAGGAAGGCTGGCCGACTCTGGCGCAGAGCATCGCATCTGATGCTTATGCTATGTGGGTAGAGTTAGGCAGGTACACCAACATTCTTCCGACTGATGAAGAATTGAAAGTGCACATGGCCAAAGCTACTCTTTATCAGCAGAAATACAAAGAGAAAGCTGATGCGCTGGAAAAACCACCTGAGTACCTTAAAGAGCAAAATCCTACTGAGTATGCAACAGCGTTGGATGAGTACAAGAGCTTCATGTACATTTCCAATTTTGGTAAATTACGATCGATGTGTCGATATGATTACTGGCTTTCTTCGATGGAACTCGCCAAGACAGATTTATTCAGGGATGCTTACCAATACCGCTATCTGGCTGAAAATCGCTACACAGACTGGCCTGTTTCAATCAATAATTACCAAAAGTCCTTTGGACTTTACGAATTGATGCTCAAACAACCTTTGACTCTGCCAGAGCAACTCGGCCTGCGTCTAAGCCTGCTTGCGCCTTCGGCAGGAACCTTGCTTTCTCAACTTCATCCATGCACTTCAGCCATACCAACGAACTACGCCAGCATTGATACAGTGCAGGAAGACTTAATCGAATTCCAACAGCGTTACCTGCGGACATACGCTAGGTACCACGCAGCAGACAGACTTAGACTCGAGATGGGTATCTGGGAAGCAAAGCAGTTTCTATCTCAGGCGATGGCAGTTCTCAGTCCAACCAGTTCATCGCTGGCCTGTCTTTCTCCTCTAATCGGTTCCAGCAGTTTGAACATTGATTGGATTGAAGATATGCTGGAAGGTCAACCTGCTCCTTTCGACATTTTCATTCCTGATTCTGTTCGTCTATCCAAGGAAAAGGACAAGACGCTGATCAAGAAATAACCAATCCTAGAATTGCAGGCTGAGCTATGAAACAGTATGCCGTGCTACTGATGGCTGCAGGCAGTTCTAAACGCTTCGACCACGATATCAAGAAGCCTTATGCCGATATTGATGGCAGGGCAGTGTGGATGCGAGCTGCAGATGTCTTCGTTAAACGTAAAGATGTTGCACAGATTATCCTGGTGGTTGCTGACGAAGATCTGGAAAACGTGCAACGTCGCTATGGCCCCAATATGGCCTTCATGAACGTACAGATAGTCGTCGGCGGCAAGGAACGTACTGATTCCGTGGCCAATGCATTAAAATCAGTCACGAATGATATCGACTATGTAGCAATTCATGATGCAGCACGTCCGTGTGTGACCGAGCAGATGGTAGAAGACGTTTTTGCACTCGCGCAGGAACATGGTGCAGCTATTCTTGCTGCACCAGTGGTCGATACCTTGAAGCGAAGTAATCAGAAACTTCAGATTTCACGGACGGAAAGCAGAGATAATCTCTGGCTGGCCCAAACGCCACAGGTATTTGCCCGTCAATTGATCATGGAGGCTTATTCTATCAAGCCAACCGTGCCCCCTACCGATGATGCTATGCTCGTGGAATCCATGGGTAAAACGGTCGCCATTTGCAAAGGCGATCACACCAACATCAAGATTACAACCCTTTCGGATTTGTTCCTGGCAGAAGCAATCACAAAGTCGCGTCCCAAGCCTAAGAATAAAGCCTTCCATCCTTTCGCCGATGAGGCGATGTGGAAATGAGGATATCTGCTCCCCTCGTCTTTCGTCCTTGGCTGCGTCCCATGCCTTGGGGTGGAGAAACGCTCAGGAAACACTTTCCCCATTTGCAATTCCATCAGCCTATTGGCGAAGCATGGCTGTTGAGCCAGCATGCACTTCACGATAGTGTGGTCGAACAGGGACCATTTCAGGGGCAATCACTCAGCCAACTCCTGAAGCAATTTCCACACGATATTTGTGGTAATAAGCCTTTCGATAGTTTTCCATTGCTGATCAAAATTCTGGATGCAAGAGAGAACCTCTCCGTGCAGGTGCATCCCAGTGATGAACAAGCTCAACTCTGGAGCCCGTCGGAACGTGGCAAATCTGAAGCCTGGACTGTTCTAGAGACTGAGCCCGATGGGGGCATGTTTATTGGTCTTCGCCACGGGTTAAGCATAGACGAATGGCGAGCGAGATTTACTCAACTGGATATTCCCTCCACGCTTTCTCATATTCGTCCATCGGTTGGCGAGACCTATGCCATTCCACCCGGAACCATCCATGCGCTGGGTTCGGGTGTGGTTGTTCTTGAAGTGCAGCAATCCAGCGATGCCACGTATCGCCTCTACGATTGGGGCAGAGTAGGAATCGATGGCAAAACTCGACAATTGCACATCACAGAGGGGTTGGCCTGCCTGACAGAAGACGCTCATGCTGGACTACAAACACCAATTGTACAGCAAGATGGATCTGAACTACTGGTTCAGACTCCGTACTTCACTCTTCACCGATGGAGACAAAACGACGTTGTCATCACGGCGCCATCCATCGTCATTCCATGGAATGGTTCAGCGCAATTCCAAACATCAAGAATTCCCCATGGGACAGCGTGTCTTGTGCCAGCTAGTCTGAATAAAGCTGAATTCCAACTCACATCAGGTACAATGCTGTTTGAAATTCACTGGCACTAACCGGGTTCTCTCGTGCATTTATTTGGGCCCATACTTCAATACGATTTGATCACTACGGCCCGACGTGCACGCTACTTTGCCATGCGGTTCTTTTACGCACTCCTGCTCTTTCTCATCCTTTATATCTTTTACGTCACCAGACTTGACAGTGTGATGACAGAAAAGGTTGCCCGGCAAAAGCTGATCGACTTCGCAGAACTCTTCAGTTACATCTATCTTGTTGTACAGTATCTGCTTGTGCTGCTGCTCACTCCAGCCTACGTAGGCACAGCAATCGCTGAAGAAAAGGAAAGACGAACACTTGAATTCCTGATGGCGACTGACCTCCGCAACCACGAGATCATCCTCGGCAAGTGTGCCTCCCGGCTCGGTAATCTCTTGATGTTTCTCCTGGCGGGCTTACCGGTACTTGCCTTTGTGCTCTTTTTCGGCGGTATCGATCCGGAGCTGCTCAAGAATGGCTTCCTGGCTACTTTTGTTACAGCTTTCAGTGTTACCTGTGTCAGCATTTACTGCTCCACTCACGCAAGACACAGTCGCGAAGGAATCATGCGATCTTATCTCGTTGTGCTGGGTTACTTCATCTTCGGTTTTATTCTTTGCTGGCTTGTTTTCTTCCTCAAAGGCACCTTTTGGGGACTAGGCATGACAGGCACCTGGAACCTGAACGATGCAGATGTTGTCACCAAAACGCTTTGCTATTTCACAGAATTCTACCTGACTGGCGATGCATTCCACGCTGCTTTCATCAATTATTCCAGCTCGATGGCGCCATTTCTTGGAACAACTTCATGGACGGGTGTTGATCTGGGCACCTCACTCACTGATCTCCTTCGGAATTACGTTATCTTCCATGTTGTCGTGGCGTTGCTTTGCCTGACCGTTTCCATCTGGAGGCTTCGCAAGCTATTCGCACTACATGCTTTTGGCGAGAAAACCCATCGCAGCAAAAAGCTCACCGAACAACCGGGCAAGAAGATCGACACCCTCGCAAACAATCAAGTCTCTGCAGATAGTAAGGTAAATCCACGTCCAGGCCGACGAGTTGCAATTGACTCTTGGCCACCGATGGTCTGGAAAGAACTTTTGCTCCCTCAGCTATCCAGACGAACCTGGCGATCAA
>CAYPJB010000126.1:0-6961 GCA_964410845.1 uncultured Bacteroidales bacterium
AGCTCTGCCTGCATGTCATCGACTGTATGATCGAGTTGCACCAGGTCGATTACAAGGCTGCGGGGCTCGAACGTCTGGGCAAAGGTGAAGGCTACGTCCGTAGGCAGGTGGAAGGTTGGTGCGACCGCTGGACCAAGGCACGCACTGAAGATGCCCGCGATTTCACGCCAGTGATGGCCTGGCTCCGGGAGAAGATGCCCGAACGTGACCTGGCGACATGCATCATCCACAATGACTTCCGCTTCGATAACGTGGTGCTTCATCCTGAGAATCCGCTTCAGGTCATCGGCGTGCTCGACTGGGAGATGGCGACGCTGGGCGATCCGCTGATGGATCTGGGCAACAGCCTGGCATACTGGGTGGAAGCGGGCGATGAGCCTGAGTTCCAGACCGTCCGTCGGCAGCCTACTCATCTGCCCGGCATGCTGACCCGTCGTGAAGTGATCGACTACTACAGCCAGAAAACGGGCTACCCCGTCGAGGGCTTCGAGTTCCATCAGGTCTTTGGCCTATTTCGACTGGCGGGCATCGTACAGCAGATCTACTTCCGCTTCCGCCAGGGGCATGCGAAGAACCCGGAGTTCTCATCGTTCATCCACTTCGCGAACTATCTGGAGAAGCGCTGCACGCGAATGATTCAACAGGTGGGGCAGTCATGAGCCAAATCTACCTGGTACGCCACGGACAGGCTTCGTTCGGCAGCCGTGACTACGATCAGCTCTCACCACTCGGAGTGACGCAATCGGAACTGCTGGGGCGTTGGCTGGCTGTCAGTGGTCTGCAACCCGGGCACATCTATCACGGCAATATGAAACGGCATCGGCAGACCGCGGATGCGTGCCTTTCCGCCTGGTTAGGGGAAAGTGCTTCCAGGGTTGCTCCTATGGAAGATCGAGCCTTCAACGAATTTGATCATAAAGAAGTGCTGCTGCGGGCAAACCCCATGTTTGCTGAGCCGGGCAGGCTGGAACGGTTCATGGTAGAGGAACCGGACCCCCGACGTTCATTCCAGGAGTTGTTTGCCGGCAGTGTGTCTCGCTGGATCGAAGGAAAGCACGATGACGAATACACAGAAACCTGGCCGGCGTTCCGAAGCCGCTGCATTACCGGGTTGATAAAGTCCGCTGAAAGATCACCGGACAGCGATGTCTGGATTTTCACCTCAGGTGGCACCATCACCGCCATCACCCAGCATGTGCTTGGCATCCCTGATGACAAAGCGATGGAACTGCTGTGGACGGTGCTCAATGGCAGTGTCAGCCAGTTTGCCTTTCGCCTGGGCAGGCCGCGACTTCGACAGTTCAATAGTGTGGCCCACCTGACTCTGCCCGGGCGGCCCGAACTTCACAGTTACCGTTGATCCAAGGATCTCACGATGTCGTTTACCAAGATGTTTGATCTGACAGACAAGATTGCCCTGGTGACTGGGGGCAGCAGAGGCATCGGCGAGTCTATCGCCAAATGTCTGGCAGCCTACGGTGCGCATGTCATCGTCTCTAGCCGCAAGTTGGAAGGCTGCGAAGCGGTGGCCCAGGCTATCCGGGCTGAAGGCTGCCTGGCAGAAGCCCTGCCTTGTCACATCGGCGAGATGGATCAGATCGGCAAACTGTACGATGAAATTCAGAAGCGACACGGACGGCTCGATATCCTTGTCAACAACGCTGCCACCAATCCCCACTTTGGCCCAGTCTGGGAAACCGATCTCGGTGCGTTTGAGAAGACGGTTGATGTCAACATCCGAGGTTACTATTTCATGTCATCCCGGGCGGTCACCATGATGATGGGCCAGGGTGCCGGGAGCATTGTCAATGTGTCATCCGTGAATGGGGTAATTCCCGGGCCAATGCAGGGGATTTACTCCATCACCAAGGCTGCAATCATCTCGATGACCAAGTCCTTCGCCCGGGAGTGTGCTCCGAAGGGAGTGCGAGTGAATGCCCTGCTGCCTGGCTTGACCGATACCAGGTTCGCTGCAGCACTTATCAAAAGCGAAACGATTCTGCCTAAGCTGTTAGAGCACGTGCCGATGAACCGTGCTGCCCAACCTGATGAGATGGCCGGCGCGGTGCTGTACCTGGTATCTCCGGCGGCCAGCTATACCACCGGTGTTTGTCTGAATGTCGATGGCGGGTATCTGTTGGTGTGACACACACGATTATGGATGGCGCGTGATCCGTTTGTCGTCCTTGAACCGAAATGCAGGTTTGCCCGTCAAATCAGTGCTGACGAAGCTGGGACACCAGTATCGCTCGACATGTTCAACCACACGATCCGTTCCGTCGAAATGGGAATCACCCGGTGGTCGATCTGGATTGTACATGGTGTCGGTCATGTCCCGGATCAGTGCAACTTTCTTTCCGAGCTTCACCATCTGTCGAATGGCAAAGGGTCGTCCAAGCACGCACATGTTCAGATGAACGCCACACAAGATCACGTTTTCGATTTTGTGCTGACACAGCAGATTCCACGTTTCCTGACCGTTATCGGTAATGGCATCATCATCAGCAATATCAATAAGTGCCGTTTGACGTGTCCAGGGCGAGCGGATCTCACACTTCTCTTTGCAATCGCAGCCCATGTCCGAATCATCGATAGGCAAGACACCTTCGCGAGTTCGATCAGGCCAGTTCCAGGCAGTCCCCCAGCGTTCCGTTGTGACTAGGGGTACAGGTGTTTTCTGAAATGGTGCTTCCTTCGCTCGCTGGCGCTGCCTGGTATTCTTGTAAAACTCGGTGCAGGTACTGGGAGCATGAATAATCAACATGCCTTGAGCCCGAGCAGCCTTGAGCATGTTGTTCATGGGTCCTGCCAGTTCATTCACCCGACTGGCGGCCGATTTGCACCAGTGCTGATCCCACATGTCACAAACGATGATGGCTGTTCGCCTGGGATCCCAGTTCACTTGTTTCTCGCTGACTGGAGCCACGGGTTGTCCGGGAGCTGCTGCACGGGAGCGAAGGGTGAGTGTTAACTGCATGTCTGTTTCAACGCTGGACATACAAGAGTGTAGTTGCTGGGCAAGACAGACTGAAACGACAAACAACATCAACGTCACAGACAAGTGTCTCAGTTTCATCCTGAAGCTCTCGATACGGGTGCAGTGCAGACTATGTTCCCAAACCAGTCTGACATGTGGTTGATTGTTTCTCGTAGCCATTTGATTTGCAACGATTATCTTGCTCATTCTTTGGACATTCCAGGCAGTAAAGCGACAATTGATCAGATGTTGGTATTCCCAAGCGAATTCGCTTGATCTGTGTCTTTAGTCATGGTCAGATTATCAGACCGCTATTGATACCCACCACTTGAATTGTCTGCACGCTTCACACCGGCTTAACCTTGGAGTAGATCATGGGACATTCTTCCCGTCGTGAGTTTTTGCATACGAGCAGCCTGATTGCAGGTAGCTCGCTATTGCCTTGGATGTTGCCTTCGACTCGCACGATGGCTGACGACTCGAAGTCGCCCAATGCCAGGCCTCGGGTAGGGTGCATTGGCCTGGGTGGAATGGGAAGAGGCGATGCCAGTGCTGCCAAACGGTATGGCGACATACTTGCGATATGCGATGTGGATAGCCAGCATGCTGAACGAGCCAACAAGGACATTGCTGGCAATAAAGCCCAGGTCTATGAAGACTATCGCAAGCTTCTGGATCGCAAGGATATCGATGTCGTCACTGTCAGTACTCCGGATCATTGGCATACGAAAATTACGGTTGATGCCATGCGGGCTGGTAAAGATGTCTACTGTCAAAAGCCTCTGACGCTGACCATCGATGAAGGAAAGTTACTTGCCAAAGTGACGAAGGAGACGGGGCGTGTTCTTCAGGTGGGAACTCAGCAGCGCAGCGAGGACAACAACATGTTCCTCAAGGCTGTTGCCATGGTGCAGGCGGGCCGTATTGGAACTGTCAAGCGTGTGACGTGTGCCATTGGTGGCGGTCCGCAATCGGGGGCATTCCCCAAAGCTAAGTCACCTTCCCAACTGAACTGGAACATGTGGCTGGGGCAGGCACCCAGTGTGGACTACATCAAAGAGCGATGTCACGGCAACTTCCGCTGGTGGTACGAATACAGTGGTGGCAAGATGACTGACTGGGGTGCACACCATATCGACATTGCCCAATGGGCGATCGGTATGCACGAATCAGGTCCCGCCTCGATACACATTGTTGAAGCGGAACACCCAGTGAAATTGGTCAAAGGGATGCCAGTTGTAGATGATCGTTACAACACTGCAACGAAATTCAACATTCAATGTCGATTCGCCAACGGTGTTGACATTGTGATTCGTCATGATGCACAAGACCTGGGTTTTGATAATGGCATTCTCTTTGAAGGTGATCAGGGCAAGTTCTTTGTCAGCCGAAGCAAGCTGACCGGCGAACCAGTCGACGCACTCAAAACGAACCCGATCGATCAGTCTGTCCTGGTCAAACTCCGCAAAGGCAAACGGCTCGATTCGCACATGGGTAACTTCTTTGAATGTGTACGTGATCGTGCAACACCCGTATCCGATGTCTGGAGCCATCATCGTGCGCTTTCGACCTGCCACCTGGCTAACATTGCCATTCGGTTGGGGCGCGACCTCAAGTGGAATCCGGAAACCGAACAGATCTTGGATGATGCTGAGGCGAATACCTGGTTAAGTCGTCCACAACGTTCAGGCTTTGAGACCGTGTAGGGAGCCTGAAGATGGTACACCGGTACTGTTGGGGCCTGATCGTCATGCCCTTGCTAGTCAGTTCCTTTTTATTCGGTGGTGCACATGACCTGCATCTTGTTGATTACGCCGTACAGCTTCAGACCATCATGGAACATGATAAAGGTCAGTTTCTCTGGTATCACCCACGCGCGGTCGCCTGGCCGCGCGAAGGGCACCCCACCCAACGACAGGCACTCATTACCCTTCAGAAGCATCTACGTGTGTCAGACTATTATTCAGGTTTGTACGTGATGCAGTCGGATGATGCTGGCACCCATTGGTCTGCTCCACAACTGGTTCCCTCGCTGGATTGGCGAACGACTTCCAAGGGGGTAACTATTGCAGTGGCTGATGTAACGCCCGGCTATCACGCTCCCACGGGGAAGGTGTTGGCAATTGGAGCTCAGGTGCGTTACAGCAAGAAAGGCGAGCAGTTGGAAGATGAACCATACTCCAATCAAACGTCGTATGCGGTCTATGATCCGATGGCGAAAACGTGGAGCGATTGGAAGCGGGCTCCAGTGCCTGCGGGTGAGCGATTCAACTTCGCCCGCAATGCCTGCTCCCAGTGGCTGGTGCAACAAGATGGAACATTGCTTGTTCCCTATTACTTTGCCCGCAATGCGAAAGAACCATTTTCCACCACTGTTGTCTCATATCGTTTTGATGGTAACGAACTGCATTATTTACAGCATGGTACGGAACTCCATTTAAACATCGTGCGAGGTTTGTGCGAACCTTCGCTCGTACGCTTTCAAGACAAGTACTACCTCACGATTCGTAACGATAAGCAAGGCTATGTGACGGTCAGTGACGATGGACTACATTTCCAGCCCATCAAGCCCTGGCTCTTCGACGATGGTTCTGAACTGGGCAGTTACAACACTCAGCAGCATTGGCTGAATCACAGTGATGGGCTGTTCCTGGTCTATACCCGTCGTGGTGCGAAGAATGATCACATTATCCGTCACCGGGCTCCGTTGTTCATGGCTGAGGTTGATCCGCAAACGCTGCGGGTGAAGCGAGCTACCGAGCAGGTGCTGATCCCCGAACGTGGTGGAGAGATGGGGAATTTCGGAGCGAATGCTGTTTCTCCCGATGAATCATGGGTGACTGTTTCAGAAGGACTGTGGAACGATGATTCTCGAAAAAGGGGAGCCAAAGGGGCTACATTCATTGCCCGTGTCAAATGGTCACGCCCGAATCGTGATGTCAAGTAGCTAACGGCCCACCTGACTAACGATTTCCAGACATACGTCAACTACTTGCTTGACCTGATCCTTGATGCATGTTGACATACTGTTCTGCCTGCTTCTCTCTCCTTAGTAACAGTCATGCTTACATCTCGATGGTTGTGTTGTGCGTTGCTTCTGACCTTACCAGCAGGCGGCAGGGCACAAGGGTTAAGTCCTGAGCAGGCGCTGTCACGAATGAAGCCAGCAGATGGGCTGGCCGTGCATCTGGTAGCAGCAGAACCTCTCGTGCGTCAGCCGGTAACGATCACTTTTGACAGCCGGGGAAGACTGTGGGTGATTCAGTATCTCCAGTACCCAAGCCCAGCCGGGCTGAAGCCGGTAGAAGTCGATCGCTATCTCCGAACGAAGTATGATCGTCATCCGGAACCTCCGCCCCGTGGCCCACGCGGACTGGATCGGGTGACGATCCTGTACGATCCCGATCCACAAGGTCGCTATCGACAGTCGAAGGATTTTGTCAGCGGTCTGAACCTGGCCAGCGGGCTAGCTTTGGGGCAGGGGGGTGTTTATGTTCTGCAGGCACCATATCTGTTGTTTTATCCGGATCGCAATAACGACGACATTCCCGATGGTGACCCTGAAGTCCTTCTCGATGGCTTCGGGCTAGAAGACGCTCATGCTGTGGGGAATTCACTGATCTGGGGACCAGACGGATGGCTGTATGGTGCACAAGGCAGCACGGTCACTGCCCACATCAAGGATCCGTTGACCAAGAAGCAGTATGAGTTTCAACAAGGCGTCTGGCGATACCATCCTCGCACTAGGCAGTTTGAGCTTTTCGCTGAAGGAGGAGGCAACACCTGGGGACTCGATTTCACTTCAGACGGTGATGTCATTGCGGGCACCAACTATGGTGGCGTAGCTGCACTGCATATGGTGCAGTCTGGATACTACGTCAAAGGATTTGCCAAGCATGGCCCCTTGCACAACCCTTTTACCTTTGGTTATTTCGACCATCTGCCGTGTCAGAACTTCCGTGGAGGGCACGTCACCTGCGGAGG
>CAYPJB010000126.1:7061-10702 GCA_964410845.1 uncultured Bacteroidales bacterium
ATTTCGACCATCTGCCGTGTCAGAACTTCCGTGGAGGGCACGTCACCTGCGGAGGTATTGTGTATGCAGGTGGTCTCTTGCCTGATCGTTTCAGAAACAACTACCTTGCCTGCAATCTGCTGGACAACAACCTCTATTGGTACAGCCTGCAGCCCAAAGGCTCATCGTTTACCATGCGTCAGGAAGGTGTGTTGTTGGAGGGTAACGATCCCTGGTTTCGTCCGATTGATCTGTTGACCGGGCCAGAAGGGGCAGTCTATGTCGTTGACTGGTATGACAAGCGTGCCAATCATGTGGACCCTGTTGATAATTGGGACAAGACCAATGGCCGCATATACAAGTTGGTGCCAACGGGACACTCTTCCGCCCCAGTGTTGAAATCGATCAACCGTTCATCTCCAAATGACTTGATGGAGCACCTTGATAGTTCAAACAGTTGGTTGTGTACAGAAGCCCGACGGGTTTTGGGTGAATCCACTGATCCCGCAGTACAGCGGGCTTTGCAGGCATACCATCAGCAACCAGACAAAGTCACCATCGACAGCCTGGGAGCACTCTACTGTTGCGACGGTTTGACAGTGCAACTCGCTGAAACAATGCTTCAGCATACCAAGCCTGAAGTCCGTCAGTGGATAGTTCGCTTAGTCACAGATCATGCGACACCTGATGGATTCAAACGCTATTCAACGTTAGTCCCCAAGCTTATCAAGCTCGCGCGCCAGGAAACTGCTCCCAGGGTTCTTTCGCAACTAGCTTGTACAGCACGACGATTGATCGATGCCAACCAGCAGACAGACTCGGCGTATTCCATCGTTCGTGAACTGATTCAGCGGCAGGAGGTTATCGATGATCCCCATCTGCCTTTGCTTCTGTGGTGGGCCATTGAGGCTGCAATCACGTGGGATCAGGATCAATTCAATCTGTCATACCTGCAACTAGATCAGGAAGTCACCTGGCAGGCAAAGTATGTGCGTGAATTCCTCGTAGAGCGACTGGCACAGCGTCTTGCTGCATCGAGCCATGCAACTGCCAAGTCGTCGTTGATAGCGTTATTGAAACAGACGACGATCCGACCAGACCATCGTTCAAAAACATTGGTATTGAAAGGCATCGAAACGGCATGGGAAGGCAAGCCGGTAAAGGACATACCTCCGGTTTTCCTGGATCTCCTCAACAACGCTGAGTTCCAACAAGGGTTGAAACAACAAGTTCTGCGCTTGCGAATTCGATGTGGCGATGTAAATGCACGAAGAGAAGGGATGTCTCAGTTGACCAATAAGGTTGGCTCGGAGACTGATCGTTCTCAGCTTCTCAAAGCGTTGACTTCTGCTGATAGCACAATTGCTTTAGAAGTGCTTCGCAACATCTGGTCAGGAGCATCTTCCGACAACTTTCGTCTGGCTATTCTCGATGTGCTGGATTCCAGACAGGATGCTGCACCCCTGTTCCATCAACTACTCAGGGAGAGCAGTTCATCCAGGATCGTTCGCAGTCGATTGCTGGCCATGCACCTGACACGCAAAGAAACAGCAGTGCAACTCGGGGAATCGATAGCCCGTGGAGAGATCTCACCCAAAGAATTGACACTGGATCAGGTACAACAACTATCGCGCTTTCATGAGGCTTCACTGAACGCAATAGTCACCAAGCACTGGGGTTCCGTCACCGAGCAGACCACGGGTGAGAAACGAGCGCGCATCCAGAGTGTCATACACATGCTTGGACAACGTACGGGACAGGCTGCCAATGGTAAGGCGTTGTTTGCCAAACACTGCTCAGCGTGTCATCAACTGTTTGGTGAGGGTGGGAAAGTCGGCCCGGATCTTACCGGTGCAGATCGCCATAATCGGGATTACCTCGTGACGCAGGTAGTTGATCCACATCTGGTGGTGCGGCCTGAGTACATTGCTCAGACGCTCATTACAACTGATGGCAGAACCTACCACGGATTGCTGGCAGAACAGAACCCTGGTTCCATCGTCCTCGTGGATGCCCAGGCGAATCGCATCACTTTCACGCGTGACAAAATCGAAACCCTGCAACCATCACGCCTTTCACTCATGCCTGAGAAGCTGCTCGATACGCTGGATGATGATCAGATACGGGATCTGTTTGCCTATCTGCAGCAACCGGTCTCGCAGCAACAGCCAGTTTCGCCTGCACTCCCCTTTGCTGCTGGCCCGATTCCAGAACCTGTGAACTTTGACTTTGCTGACAAGATGCTGCAGGGCATCGATCGGTTTCTGGATAAGGAAACAACCGCAGCAGAGCAACGTCGAACAGCATCATGGAAGCGTGATAGCGGTTCTGTAGAGTTGCATCAGCGTACCCTGGAGGGTCGCCGTCAACGATTACGTTTGATACTTGGCGTGGTGGAAGAGCGTCCCAAGCCACCGGAGTTGGAGTACATCAGCAGCCCGGCACGCCCAGCTAAGGTTGGTCGTGGTACAGGCTACGATATCTTCTCTGTCCGCTGGCGGGCCTTCGCTGAGGTATATGCGGAGGGATACCTGCTCGTGCCGGACGGTAAACCCGTGGCTGATGTCGTCGTTGTGCCGGATGCCGATCAAAGTCCGGAATCGATGGTGGGTTTGGTTCCGGGGAAACCGGGTGACTTGCCGGTGGCTGGTCGTCTGGCACAGTCGGGCTGTCGCGTGCTGGTGCCGCTACTTATCGATCGGGATGATACCTATTCAGGAATTCCCGGTATCCGCATGACGAATCAACCCCATCGAGAGTGGATCTACCGCCAGGCTTTCGAAATGGGTCGACACATTATCGGGTACGAAGTACTCAAGTTGCTTGCAGCTATCGACTGGTTACATGCAACCCAGGAAGCTCAACGACCTATTGGTTTGCTGGGATACGCCGAAGGAGGTTTGCTGGCACTCCATGCTGGTGCTCTGGATGACCGAATCAAAGTAACGGGTGTGGATGGATATTTCAGCAATCGGAAAGCTCTCTGGCAGGAACCCATCTACCGAAACGTCTGGAAGCAACTCCAGGAGTTTGGTGATGCAGAGATAGCGGGATTGTATCCCCCTCGGGTATTGTTGCTCGGTCAGAGTGTGCCACCTGTGATTAAGGGACCACCTGCTGTTCGTGCCGGGCGAAGCGGGGCTGCACCAGGCCAACTTGCGTTGCTTTCTTTTGATTCTGAATGGGATCGCCTTGATCCTGCTCGGCGTTTGTTCCCGTCGTCATTTATCAAAACGGCATCGTTCATTAGATCAGATGATAGTCTGCGGGACTTCTTCCAGCGATTGGTCGGACAACAACTCAGCAAGACAGAAGGAAAAGTGCAATGGCTGACATCACCTCCTGATACGGCCAAGCGGATACAGCAGCAAGTAGCCCAATTGGCTGAGCACACCCAGAAACTGCAACGCTCCAGTCAGACGGTTCGCGAGCAGGCTTTCTGGAGTAAAACGGATCGAAGTTCACTACCCAGGTACATGGAATCAACAGCTCCCTTCCGATCACAATTTGAGAATGAGGTGATCGGCAAGATTGAGAAACCACTGACACCCCCCAAACCCCGTGCCAGAAAGATCAACGAGCAGCCTGGGTATGTCACCTATGAAGTTGAACTCGATGTCATTGCTCCGGATATTACGGCCTATGGCTTGTTGCTGGTACCT
>CAYPJB010000127.1:0-10694 GCA_964410845.1 uncultured Bacteroidales bacterium
GCCAGTACAACAGCCTGGCTACCAGCACAGGATATAACCCCAATGAAGGGCCTTATGTTGGTGTCATCACTGCACTGCTGCCATACATCGAACTCGATAATGTTCGTCAGGCAATTATTCACCCCAATCCTATGATCAACACTCCGATGCCTATCAATGCATCGACCAGTACCGGTCAGCCCTGGTGGACCAAGTCAGTCAATCTGGCACCTGATGTAGGTCAGTTGAAGATCGGTGTTTTGAAATGCCCTTCAGATAGTATTGATGAACAAGTCAATACTGTCTTCCTCGCAACTATCGGTTCGAACGCTTACAACGATCCCATGCCTGGTCCATATGCACTGTTGCAAATCACTGCCAATGGTGCCAATGCCCTTGGTCGCAGTAATTACTTCGGCGTTGCAGGCATGACATTCAATGGCAACTGGTATCGCACTTACGACGGAATCATGAACAATCGCAATCAGTTGACTTTGGGTCAGATCACTGCTAAAGACGGTACCAGCAACACGCTGATGTTTGGTGAATCTGTCGGTACCTACGACGATAATAAACAGCGTTCTGAAGTGTATGCCTGGATGGGTGCAGGTGCTATTGCGACCTGGCGTGGTCTCGCCATTCGTGGCAGACAGTTTTCACAGGGTGGTTATGGCTACGAACGATTTGGTAGCGTTCACGCTGCTGGTGTTCAGTTTGCCATGGCTGATGGTTCGGTACGCACGATTCGTACTGAATCGACAACTGACGCAGGCTATAACGGTGCTGGTGCTCCCTGGAATGCCTTCAATACCTCCAACGGTACTGAAGAATGGCGAACCCTCCAGCAACTCGCAGGTTGGAAAGATGGCAGCCGCCCCAACCTCAGTTTGATTTCTGATTAGTCCTCTACTCAGATAGTAAGAGCTAACGTATGATAGGGAGTGATATTTCACTCCCTATTTTCTATTGGGGTTGCTATGCGATTTGCTCAAATACTCCTATGCGGATGTCTTGTATGCTGTTTGTCAGGTTGTGGCGCCAGTAAGGGTACACAGAAGGGTTCTGACGAGCAACTCAAAACCATATCTACCGGATTAGGCAATTCGGGTGTGAAGCTCCCTGCCGAAGCTGCTGGAAAAGGTGAGAAAGAAACCATGAAGACTGGTGGCAATGCCGGTGGTGCTGCACCCGGCAAGGGTGGCCCTCCACCTCCACCTCGCTAATTTCTTTTCCTGGCCTCCTGATCAAAAAGGACTCCTCGAACGAAACACTTCATCTCCATCGACAATCTCTCGAAACGCTACGATGGTAAAACCATCTTGGATGGCGTTTCGCTGAATGTAGAACAGGGGCAGACAGTCTGTCTGCTCGGCCCTTCGGGAGGAGGGAAATCGACTCTCCTCCGTTGTGTCAATGGTCTGAATACCTTTGACACGGGCACCATCACCGTAGGCAGTCATCAATTGCGTGCCCAGAACAAGGCAGACCTCGAAGAGGTCCGCCGCACCGTGGGCATGGTCTTTCAGGACTTCCGGCTCTTCCCCCACTTCTCAGCACTCGAGAATGTGATGGAAGCACCGGTTCGAGTGCTTCGTGAAGATCGCTCAGCAGCCAAGGCCCGTGCCGAGAAGTTACTGGAAGAGGTTGGTCTGGCAGACCGTATGCACCATCGCCCGAGCCAGCTTTCCGGTGGTCAGCAGCAACGCGTCGCCATTGCCAGGGCTTTGGCCATGAAGCCGCAGGCATTACTCTGCGATGAGATTACCAGCGCTCTCGACCCGGAGCGGAAGCACGATGTGCTGGACGTTCTGGAACAACTGCAGGAACAAGGGCTGACTATTCTCATGGTCACCCACGAGATCGGCTTCGCCCGCAAGGCTGCTGATCACGTCGTCATCCTGGCCGATGGCAGGAACATCGAAGAAGGCACACCTGCAGAGGTACTGGATCAGCCCAGGCACGAACGTACCCGGCAGTTTCTGGCCAAGGTATTGGGATAGCAAGGAGCGTGAATATGTCGTGGCAAGGTTCCGTCGTCTCCATTCACATCGGTGAAGAGGGCAAGCCTCTTCAAGAGGTAGCAAATGCTGTAGCAGAATCAGGGCTTGGGCTGGTTGGCGATCGCTATCATCAGCAGTCAGGCACCTTCTCGAAAAGGAATAGCCCTGACCGCGAAATTACCCTCATCGAAGAAGAAGCTCTCATCGCTTTGCAGCGTGAGTATCAGGTCAGTCTGACCAGTGCCGAGGCTCGACGCAATGTCACTACGCGCGGCGTGCCGCTGAATCACCTCGTCGGCAAAACCTTTCACGTCGGGAACGTGGTGCTGTACGGCATCCGCCTCTGCGAGCCCTGTGGCCACCTGAAGAAAATCACCGGTAAGGATGTCGAGGGTCTCAAACACCGAGGTGGCTTGCGAGCGCAGATTGTCAGTGGCGGCATCATCAAGAAGGACGATGTTATCAAGCCCGCTGAGAACGCCCCAGCTAGATAATCGCGAGAACTACGCTGCCTTGCGGCTCGGTGGTTTCAGGCTGAAGAGCCCGAAGCTTTCTTTCTCACTCAAGCCCAGGCTTGTCGGCGGCCCATTCTGGGCGATGATCTCTTCAAACAGTCGGCGTTTGTGTTCGAGCACTTCGCAAATTCGGCATTCAATCGTGTTCTGTGTGACAAAGCGTTTGACGAAGACGGTGCTTTTCTGGCCGATACGGTGGGCACGATTGATGGCCTGGTCTTCGATGGCGGGGTTCCACCAGCGGTCAAACAGAAAGACGTAATTGGAGAATTGTAGATTGAGGCCAACACTGCCCGTGCCATAACTCATCAGGATGACGTGCTTCTTCGGGTCATTCTTGAAGGCGGTCAGCACGTTCTGCCGTTCATGGTGAGGCACTTTGCCGTGGTAGAGCAGGGGACCGAAGTCACGCAGATGATGGGCGATGGTTTCGAGTGGTTCCACCCATTGCGAGAAGACAATGGCCTTGCGGTTGGATTCTGCCACTTCCGCCATGTCGGAAACCAGTTGATCGAGCTTGGCACTTTGCCCGGTACGGGAGTCGAAATTGCAGATCTGCTTCAGCCGCATGACCAGTTCGAACACGTGCTGAACGGTGATGGTCTCTCCCAGGTTATTGAGATGGACTACCCCTTCCTTTTCTGCGAGTTCATACGCTTCCTGCTGCCCGGGCGCCAGTTCGAGATGCACATCCTGAATGATCTTGGGAGGCATGTCCTTCATGACATCCTCTTTCACCCGGCGCAGGAGACTGTCCTTGGTCAGCCTGGAGATTTCCTTGACAGGCGTATCGTGTGGGATCTCGCCGGGATGAACGAACGCCCAGATATTGATGAGGTCACTCGGGCGGTTCTCGATGGGTGTTCCCGTGAGGGCCCAGCTGCGCTGGCGATGCAACGACTTGACGACCTCAGCGGTTTTGTTTCCTTCGTTCTTGATCCGCTGGGCTTCGTCCAGAATTACCAGATCGAACTGCACTGCTTCATCGAGTGCTAGATCAGCATCGCGCGTGAGCAGTTCGTAGTTGACGAGCTTGAGCGGTGAATTGGACGCAGTCCAAGCTACCTTGCGGGCGATAGCATCGCCACCAATGACTTCGACGGGAACATCGGGTGCCCACATTTTCAGTTCATTCAACCAATTGGGTACCAGCGGCTTCGGGCAGACGATCAGTGCTCGGCGAACTTCCTGCGAGTGAAGCAACAGCCTGAGAGAGACGATGGTCTGCATGGTCTTACCCAGGCCCATTTCATCGGCCAGCAAGGCACCATGGCGAGGCATCAGAAACGAAATACCTTCCATTTGATAAGGGAAAGGTTTGAACGGCAGTTCGATCTTCTTCCCAGCGAAGATGTTTTCGAGTGGAGGCTGCAGCAATGTCAGCAGACGTTCTTTCAGAATGACCGTCGTCGCGGGTGGCTTCTGGCGGGTGGGCTTCTCCGTTGAAGGGGAGAGCATTTCCAGGATGTGCTCTTCCGCCGTGATCGGCTTGTCTTCCGACTTCTCCTTCATCGGCTTGGGTGCCGGGGCGATGGCGGGGTTGGGAAATTTCCAGCCTTCCACCTGGAGATCCATCTGAAACTTTTGCAAGCCATGGATATGGCGAAGTATCGGGGCAGGCAGCTTCAGGTGTGCCGGGTGTACCCGGGGTTCCAGTGATTTCAGCAGCGAAGGAACATCGACAACATTGCATTTGAGACACAGATCAAACGCATGAACTGCTGGTGTCAGTAAGCTCTCATTCGATCCCGTTGTCGGCTGAGCCAGCAGGTTACGGACGCTGGGGCGGTCAGCATTGCTGGCTTGCTTGACAGGTCGAAAGAGAGGAACGTCAGCCATCGTGCATCCTATGCTCGTCCAGTTGCGGCGTAGCGTGAGCTCGCCGGTTGGCGCAAGCGATATGAATGGTTACCGGCGGACTTACGTCGCGCCGCTCTTGATCTCCAGTTAAGCAGCCTTCAAGGCTCCCATCTTGCGGGCTTCGGTCAGTGCTTCACGGATTCGTGCGAACGGCTCTGATATATCGCTCACATCCGTTTGATGCAGCATTTCTTTAATGCTGGCCACATCGCCTTGGAACTTGGGATGAGCCAGCAAGGCATACGACTTCGTCTTGGCGATCACCGTTTCGCTCAGCTCAGCAACCCGTGGATGGTCCATTGGGGCAAGCCAGGCGACTGGGGTGCTCCCCTGGTTTCGTAGTTCGAGGGCTGCATCATTATCAGTGATGATGACGTTCGCTGTGGTGCCTGCCTTGTCAATCAGCGTTTTGCCGATGAGGTCGCTGCAGAGGTAAGGCCGCAAGGTAGGCCCGTAGAGAAGCTGTTGTACTTTATTCGGAGTAACAGGGCTGGTGAGACGAAATTCCAGCGGTCGGCCCCAGGCATTGGTAACGAGGTAGCCCCCGCTGTAGCCTTGCTGATCTTGATGGATGGTGAGAAAGCCAAGATGCATCACAGGATCCAAACCGAGTCCTCCCTGGGACATGGTCAAATTGATCAACGTCGCCCGGCAAATCGTGCCGGGGAACAAAGGCTCTATTACCTATCTCGGCGAGGATGGGCTTCAGCTTGATACTTCAGATTGTTACTCATGCAGGATAAAGGCGTTAGCCTCGGAATGATTGCTAGACTAAGCATCATCGAACATAATTGCCTAAGAATTACTGTGTAGGATTAAATTGTGACTAATTTGTCAAGAATCGGTAACTTCTGCAAAATCTGACAATAACAATGATCCGTAGTTCTATATGAGTAAATGAGGTATCAGCAGTTTCTGACTCAGGTAGAATAGAACAGCTCGATCACGCAGCGATGCTCAGGAGACTTGAATGCTTTCGCAAACTGTGGAATATGCCTTACGAACGTGCGTTCATCTGGCTTTGCATACCGCAAGTTCGCGAACGACTGATGAAGTTGCAGAATCGACTCGTGTTCCTCGGGCGTATCTCTCCAAGATTATTCAAAGCCTGGCACGTGCTGAGCTGGTGAATACACAGCGTGGCGTGGGCGGTGGCATTACACTGTCACGAAAGCCCAGCGATATCACATTGCTGCATGTCATTAATGCGGTCGAACCCTTCAACCGCATCAAGGAATGTCCGCTGGGGCTGCCGATGCATGGTACCCAGCTATGTGCCTTGCATCGTCGTCTGGATCACGCCCTGGCAACAGTGGAATCTGCTTTTGGGAAAACAACGCTTGCTGAACTGGTCTATGAACAAGCGATGCCTGCGCCACTGTGCATTCTGCCCATTCGCCGACGTGCCTGACATCACAGCTTGAAAGAACTTCAATAATTATTGTGAAACGAGTTGAGCCCCCATCATACGTACAGAAGAGTATGCCAGTTCAGCAAGTCGATCATACACCGACCTGAACTGGATGATTTGATCTGATTAACGACAGGGATTCGTTAGCCAACCTTCACATTTCGTCGATGGAATAGTGCCATGAAGGCTTTTTCCTTTTCAGTTCACCTTTTCAGGTGACTCGGAATTTACACGGAGGTTGTTTCGATGGATCTGCTTACCCTGGGAGTTCTCGTTGGTTTGGGTATGGGCGAGTTGGACCCACCCCAGGCAATTGCTCAGCCTGCTGCGGAAGCCAAGCCTGCTGCGACGTATCACTTTGCACCAGAGCACGGCTGCAATCTGTTCAATGACTGCTCCACACGAAAACCCTTCGAGAGCGATCACGAATTCGATACCTTCATTGGGCCGATCACCAACCCGATCTTAGCCAAGGATCCACGTTCGAATACCTATCTCCGTGGATTGTTCATCAATAACAATCTTCCAGGCGATCATGCTCTTGGTGGTGGCAGCGCCCAGATTTATGCCCTCCAGGCTAATGTTGCTCTCACCGAACGATTGAGCTTGATTGCTGATAAAGATGGCCTGGCCCGCATCGACACCGCTGGTGGTGTCAATGAAACTGGCTGGCTCAACCTGGCTGCTGGTTTGAAATATACCTTCCTCCGCGATGTGGAAAACCAGACCCTCGCTGCTGCTGGTTTTCTGTTTGAAGTTCCTACTGGTGGTGCCAACGTTTTCCAGAATCACGGTTCCGGCACACTCACCGGCTTTCTCACTGCTGGCCAGCGTTTGGGTGAGACCATTCACGTACTCAACACCGTGGGTTATCAGCAAGCGATGAATACGAACTTCAATAGCAGCTTCATCTATAACAGCTTCCACATTGATAAAGCCTTTGGTGGGTGGTTCTATCCGCTGGCTGAATTGAATGTGTTCCATTGGACAGGCAGTGGCGATCGTCTTCCTCCATTCGTTGGCGAAGGCGATGGATTGCTGAACCTGGGTACTCAGGGTGTTTCAGGCAACACGCTCGTGACTCTGGCCTTCGGTGCAAAAGCCAAGCTGAATTGTAATCTGGAATTCGGTGCTGCTTATGAATTCCCTATCTCTGACAGGAAAGACATCATGGAAAACCGCCTGGTAACGGAATTGATCATCCGCTACTAGTCGGAAACATGCTGTAACAGGGTTGTTTGGTACGCCTGACGACCCTTCCATAATTTGGAGGACCTGCGAGTCTGAAATCAATGGGGGATGGTGGTTCGACGTCTAACGCTTCATAATAAGCTGACGTTGAATGGCTTCAGGCTCGCAGGTGACCTTCACGAAAATGGGAAGTTTGGTATGATTCGCGCCCGATGGATCAGCCTTCTTCCAACTACTGTTACTGGTTTTTACGGAGCCTGGCGCTCTGCCTGGTGACGCTGCACGCAGTGCTGACCTGGCAGTTCTTCGGTAGCGACCTCTCCCTGCTCGTCGAGAATACTCCGTTAGTGGAAGGCCAGCATTCTCGTTTGCTCTACTATGGTCACCAGGTAGCTCAAGCGATTCGTGAAGATGGCTTTGCCGCCAGCGTTTACGATCCGCGTCTGCAGGCTGGGCTCACCATTGCCCCCTGGGCCACCATCGAGAGCAGATTGGCTATCATCAGTTGCATCATCAGCGATGAATACCGCTTTGCGACTTATAAGGTTTTGCTGTTCGTGATGTGGCTGAGCCTGCCCTGGTCGCTCTGGTTCATGTGTCGCATCTGTAATCTCGGCAGTGGGGCGATATCCGGCGCCTTGCTTCTTTTTCTAGGTGCTGCATGGAGCCCCTGGGGCCTGCAACTCCTCAAACAAGGCGAAGCTGATGTGATCATTGGTACTGCCAGCATGGGGCTGGCACTGGCACTGATGGTGCGAAGCTATGCACGTCCCCGATGGTGGACTATGCCTGGCTGGCTTTTCTCGTCGGCGGCAGCCTTCTATTTCTGGCCTCCGATCATGTTGCTTCTGCTCGTCTGTTTTATTCTCTTCCTGGGGCTACTGGCCGGGAGGCTCCCCTGGTCACGCTTCCTCGGACTGATTTTCAGCTTTGCCATCGGCATCCTGCTCAATGTCTGCTGGCTCCGTGATTGCTGGCTTACCTGGTGGCTGCTGGCGGATCGTGAACTCCTCGTTTCGACAAGCCTGCAGGATTACTTCAATGTCAAAGCTAATCTTCAACTGATGGTCTGGCCCGGGCTGCTTCTCGTTATCGGGTTCCTGGGAACTCGTACGCTGAAGCCTGGCATCGGCGGACGTTCCGCACTGGTCTGGAGCCTGGCCATTGTACTGACCACGGCTGCGGCCCTGCTGCCACAGGAGATCGAATCACTTCACCTGGATAAACTGCATGGCTGGTGGTGGTGCGCTGTCTGGCTGGCGACCATTCCCGTAGGAAAGCTGCTTGCTTTCCTCATGGAAGTGATGAGCAGAGTATTCGGTGGGCATCAGCGTAACCTCATCGTGTTGACAGTGCTGGGTGGTACGCTGGGTACTTTGTTTCGAGAGGAGCTTGCCCGACATCTGGTACACATCGAGAAACTCGGTCCTCTCAAGATGCAGGTTCCTGTTGAACTCGCACAAACCATCGACAGGTTTCGCCAGCAGACAACTTCAGATGCTCGTATCCTCTGGGAAGAGACACGTGAAAACTCTTCATGGTCACCTCTGTTGATCGGCAACATTGAACGATGTTTCATTGGTGGTTTGGGGCGTTCCGAGCAGGTATTGATTGAGCCGTTACAGGTGAGGCTGGCTTCCGGGAATCTGTTGGGCAAGCCGATCGATCTCTGGAGCAACAGTGACCTGGCAACACTAGTTCAGGATTGGAACATTGGCTGGATTGCTGCCTTCCAGCACGAAAGCATCCAACGCTGGCTGAAATACCCTGAGACCGAAATCGTGGCTGACCTGCCACTGGCTGGCAAATTGATCAAAATCAAACGTGACTATCGCTATTGCAAGCAAGGGCAGGCTCGCTGGCAACTTTCTTCCAACAGGCAACTGACGCTGACCAATCTGGTGCCTGAAGGAGGTCAGGTGGTGCTCAGTCTTCACCATCACGCTGGCATGCGTTCGCTGAACAGCAAGGCCCTGATTGAAACCTGGCAACAACCTTTCGATGGAATACCGATGATCAAGATCAAGATCCCCGGGCCCATGGAACGCTTGACGATTGAATGGTGACTGGTAAAGTCTCGACATCCCTTTCCAATCGAGATGTTCATGATTTACGCCGTCCTCTATCAGTACAGCAGTGACAAAGACAAGATTGCCCAGGTACGTCCTGCACATCGTCAGCACCTGACGAAACTGCTGCAAACTGGCAACCTGCTCGCTGCCGGGCCTCTCACCGACGACTCTGGCGCTCTCATCGTCTACAATGCTGCGGATGAAATGGAGCTCAATCGCTTTATCACTGAAGACCCATTCAATACCGGAGGAATCTTTCAGAGCTGGCAGGTGAAGCCCTGGAAGGTCGTCTTTGGCAATCGCGCCCTGCTACCCGATGGTGGCCCATGAGTGTGCCTTTTATTGACGATGCAGTGAAGCACCTGCGTCGCGACAGGCAGATGGCTAACATCATCAAAAAGGTAGGTGACTTTGCACCTCGCCCAGTGCATCCTCGCGACTACTTCAAGGTGCTGACCTTCTCGATTGTTTCACAGATGCTTTCCCTCAAAGCAGCAGCGACGATACAGCAACGGCTGGTTGAGAAGCTGAAGCCGAGCAAAGTGACGCCTACCGCCATGTTGAGCTTAAGCCACGAAGAACTATTCAGCGTCGGGCTGTCGAACACCAAGGTGCGGGCGATGCATGATCTGGCCCGCCGCACCGAGGAGAAAGTGCTGCCGCTGAAGCAATTCCCGAAGCTGGAGAACGATGAGATCATTGAGCATCTCACCGACGTGCATGGGATTGGCCGTTGGACCGCGGAGATGTTCCTGATGTTCGGCCTGGTCCGCCCGGATGTTTGGCCCGTGGATGACCTCGGCCTGCGGGCAGCAGTGAAGAAGATGAATGGCCTCACTGAAATGCCCGCGAAACCATATGTGATGGAGCGAGGCGAAGCGTATGCTCCCTTCCGCACCGTAGCATGCTGGTATTTGTGGCAGAGTTTGAAGGAGTGATGTGTTGAATGATGATCCCAGTAGGGATTGCAACTCTATTACCCTTACCGCCGCTGCACCACTCCATCGTGATTGAGTATCGCCAAAGCCACTATCGTACTCGCTGCCAGTTCATCCATTAGTAATGCCTTGTCCACGGCCGTATCACCCGTGGCCAGCAGTTTGGTAGCTGCACTCACATCCTTTTTGAACAGCTCCCTCTGCTCGTTCCAGATCGCGAGCAATACCTGCACTTCCTTCTCGCTGGCAATTCGCCCTGTCGCCAGTCGAAATGCCCAGGCAATGCGTCCTTTGGTATCGTTCGGCTGCTGTTGCATCCGCTGGCCCAGCAGCTTGGCACATTCCACCATCTGCACATCGTTGAGAAGTGCCAGTGCCTGCAGTGGTGTACTGGTAGCCTGGCGTTTCACGATGCAGACATTGCGTTCGGCTGCATCGAACGTCACCATAGCAGGCGGTGGCACCGTTCGTTTCCAGAAGCTGTAGACACTGCGGCGGTAGAGATCAGGCCCCTTGCTGCGATCATACCTGGGGTTCCCCATTGCCACTTCCCAGAGTCCATCGGGTTGATAAGGCTTCACCGCCGGGCCACCCTGTTTTTCGACGAGTAATGCACTGAGGAACAAAGCCTGATCACGCAACATCTCCGCACTCAGTCGACGTACCGGGTAGCGGGCTAACCACTTGTTGTCTCCATCCTTCGCTAACTGTTCAGCGGTTGTCCTGCT